>JAGCZN010000123.1 GCA_017959995.1 Clostridia bacterium | reverse complement strand
TTATGGTTAGGTAAGATAAGGATCACCGATCTTTCCATAAAAAAAGACAGGCCATTGACCTGTCTTTTTTTATGGAGCGGGAAACGAGATTCGAACTCGCGACATTTGCCTTGGCAAGGCAACGCTCTACCACTGAGCCATTCCCGCATCTTTTGGTGGGAACAATAGGGCTCGAACCTATGACCCCCTGCTTGTAAGGCAGATGCTCTCCCAACTGAGCTATGCTCCCATCAAAGTGCTTATTTATTCTATCAAACTTTATAAAAAAAAGCAAACGATTTAACGGATATTTTTTATATTTTTGTATTTTTTTTATCTGACGCAAAAAAGAACGTTATAAAAGCGGGGCGACGATAAGCCGCCCCGCCGCACGCCCCGCTTGATTTACGGCGTTTGATAATCGGCATTCCAACTGACCGGAGCTTCAAACGTTCCCGTATGATAACCGTTTACGAGCCTTACGATAAGATCGTTAAGTTTTTCCACCACAATATTGGGGATTTCGGGATCATGATGAGGATTGCCTATACCGGAGTGATCCGTTATGAAAACGAACGTTCCGCCCGTATATATCGCGGTCTGACGCATAAGATATTCACATAAAAGATCGGCGCCGCTACAAATTATCGGGCAAATTCTTATACCCTTACCCGCAGCCTTTCTGACCGCGGCTTCAAACCTTTGTTCGTAATTGTTTTGCGGATTGTTGCCGTTTGAATGAGGCGGAGCGTCGAGCAGATGGAATATGATTTTTGTGGAAGTATCTTCCCCCCACTCTTTATTCACGGCCATTTCAAGCGCCTCGTCAACGGCTTCGGGATAATCTCCGCCGCCTTCCGCTCTTTGCGCTTTGAGATTTCTTACCTGAACGCTCAATCCTTCAGGTTCGGTTACGTTTACAAAATCGTAGCAAGCGAATTTTTCAACGTCGCCGTCGTCGCGGTAAAACAGTAGCGCAAGGTCTATTCTCGTCTGATTATCCGCGGCGGCTACTCTGTTTATTACGTTTTCAAGTTCGGTTTGAAGATAATGAAGTTCGTCGCCCATGGATCCGGTTACGTCTATCACGAGCATCAGCTTTATAACGTTTCGCTTTGCTTCGGCGTCTTCAAGCTGAACGAGAATATCCCCGTTTTCTTCGCCGAACGCCGTTTCAACAACGTTTTCCCCGCTGGTAACTTTCAAAAATCCCTCTTTGATTTCAGGGAACAGGTAGCAAACGCCATCTGCCCCGGTTTTTGCGAGAAAACGGCGTATACCGTCGCCGTCGGTACACTCCACAAAAGCGCCGCACACGGGATCTTCACCGTGTTTAACGGTAACTTTAACGCGTTCGGTAGAGTTGAAACCCCATCTGTTATTGAGATAAAAATTGTAGAATTTCCCGTTTTCTTCGTCCGTTTCACCCTTTTCGAACAACGACTGCCAGAACGAATAATATATATTATCATTCCACGCGGCAGCGGTAATAAGTCCCGAAGTCGTTTCGGGCGAATACCCGGTAGAACTATCGTACTTGTCCGTTTCCGAACCGTAATGTTCGCCGGCGATCTCCCCGTCGGAAACTTTACCGAGTTCGGCAAAGTAACCGCCGTCGCCGTCAATTATATCGTATGGTTCGCCCATATAGCCGCCGTCAGCCCCGTTCATAGGCATGGAACAAGCCGCAAGCGATACCGCGAAACAAACGGATATAAACAATGCGAATAATTTTCTTAAAGATTTCATAAATTTCTCCCCGCGGCACGGCCGCTTCGTTTTTATTGCCCTAACGGGCTTACGCTATATAGACTGTTTTAATCGTAAAAGTGTGACGTGATTTTATAAATTTTATGAAAAATTTTTTTCGCGTAAGATTTTTTCCGGAAATTTCAAAGAAAATATCCGTAAAAAGCGAACGCCAATGCAAGGGTTACCGAAAAATCCGGCAAAGCAAAAGTTTAAGTAAAAAGAAAAACCGACGTAAAAGCAAATCGGCTACGTTAAACGGGCCTTGCGCTCAGCAAAGCCCGCCGTGGTGCCGGAGACCGGACTTGTCCGCTTGCGGTAAGTGAAGTGCAACGGAACGCTACGTCATTTCATTACAAGGTCTTCGGCTACGTTAAACGGGC
>JAGCZN010000122.1 GCA_017959995.1 Clostridia bacterium | reverse complement strand
CGTGTAAAACGACTAAATAAGGTCTAAAACATACGACAAGAGAAGTAAAAAATATTGAAATTAACCCAATATATTCTGCCGCCCGTTCCGGCGGTATTTTTTCGGTCGTCGCTACGACTAACGGGTACCGGCGGATTATTCCGGAAACGAAAAACGACAAACAATTTATATAAATTGAAAATTATTTTATATAAAACACTTGACAAAGTTTGTGCGCGGTATTATAATACGTGCGAAAAGAAAAAGGAGGCGGCAGGAAATGAAAAAGAATATGTACAGCCTGATACTCAGCGAAGACGTAGTGCGGGAGATAGACCGGCTTGCGTTTGAAAACGGCACTAACCGTTCAAACTTCATAAACGGCATTCTTGCGGAATATTGCAGAATGGTAACGCCCGAAATGCGCATAAAAAACATTTTTGACAGGGCGCTTGAACTTTTCGAGGGTTCGCGCTTTCTGCCCTCGAAAGAGCCGAACTCCGGCATAATGACGTTGCGCACCTCGCTCGAATACAAATATCACCCCACCGTGAAGTACGACGTGCAGCTGTTCCGCCGCCGCGGTTACGCTTTCGGGCAGTTAAGGGTGGGGCTCAGATCTCAAAGCCCCGAGTTATTGCGCGTTTTAGGGGACTTTTTTGAATATTTTGCCTCTTTTGAGGAAAAGTACTCTCCGCTTCCCGCCTCGCGCCGCGGCGTGTTTTCGTTTGACGGAACGCGTTTTATCCGCACGCTCGTTCTTCCCGAAGCAAGAGAATACGATGCGTCGGACGTGGCTGACGCGATAAACGCTTACGTGGTGGCGCTTGACGATATGCTCAATAGTTTCTTTACGGGAAAATATTCCACTTCGCTTGACTTTGAAAAGGATTACGTGCGGCACCTTAACGAAATGCCGCTTCAGATATAAAATAAAATCCGCTTATAATACTTAAAGGAGGTGTTACGTATGAACGGTGATAAATTGACCAAAAAATCCATGGAGAGCCTGCAACTGGCGCAGCGTCTTTCGCTTGAGCGGAACAACCAGCAAATTGCGCCGGAACACCTCGCTTACGCGCTCGTTTCCCAAAAGGACGGGCTGATTGCGAACGTTCTTAGCAGAAGCGGGGCGGACGCGGATTCTCTTAAATCGGATATTGAGGAACTGATGAACAAACTGCCCGCGGTAACGGGAAGCGGAAGAGAACCCGACAAGGTGTATATCTCTCCCGCCACCGATAAAATTCTTACCGAAGCGGAGCGCGTAGCCGAGAGAATGAAAGACGAATACGTTTCGGTCGAACACCTGTTTCTCGCGCTTCTCGACGGGGCCGACAAACCTCTGAAAACCGCCTTTATCGCGAATAAAGTCTATAAAGACGAAGTTCTCAAACAGATAAAAGCCATACGCGGCAGCGCGAGGGTTACTACCGATACGCCTGAGGATACTTACGACGCGCTCGGTAAATACGGCACGGATCTTACCGAGCGGGCGCGTTCGCACAAAATGGATCCCGTTATCGGCAGGGACGAGGAAATTAGAAACGTTATCCGCATTCTTTCGCGTAAAACAAAAAACAATCCCGTACTGATAGGCGAGCCGGGCGTTGGCAAAACGGCCATAGCCGAAGGGCTTGCCCAAAGAATAGTACGCGGCGACGTTCCCGAGGGATTAAAGGGCAAAACGGTATTTTCGCTCGATATGGGCGCGCTTATCGCGGGCGCCAAATTCCGCGGCGAATTCGAGGAGAGGCTGAAAGCCGTTCTCGGCGAAATAAAGAACGCCGAAGGAAGAATCCTTCTGTTCATAGACGAACTTCATACGGTGGTCGGCGCGGGAAAGAGCGACGGCGCCATGGACGCGGGAAATCTGCTTAAACCCATGCTTGCGCGGGGCGAACTTCACTGCATAGGCGCCACCACGCTTGACGAATACAGAAAGTATATCGAAAAGGATCCCGCGCTGGAGCGGCGTTTTCAACCCGTTACGGTGGGCGAGCCGACCGTTGAAGATACAGTTTCCATTCTCAGGGGGCTTAAAGAGAGATACGAAATATTTCACGGCGTGAGAATACACGACCGCGCGCTCATCGCCGCGGCAACGCTTTCAAACCGTTACATCACCGACAGATTTCTGCCCGATAAGGCGATAGACCTCGTTGACGAAGCCGCCGCCATGATAAGAACGGAGATCGACTCTATGCCCGCCGAGATGGACGGCATATCCCGCAAAATAACCCAGCTTCAGATAGAGGAAGCGGCGCTTGAAAAGGAAAAGGACGACCTTTCGGGCGAGCGGCTTGAAAATCTGCGCAGAGAACTTGCCGATTACAGGGAAAAGTTTTCCGCAATGAAGGCCGAACTCGACAGTGAAAAGGAAGCCATAAACAGGGAAAAAGATCTCAAAGCCGCCATTGACAAGGCGCGCGCCGACGCCGAAACCGCCGAGAGAAGATCCGATTACGCCCTTGCCGGCAAACTTCGTTACAGCGAGATTCCACGGCTTGAAAAAGAACTTGAAGAATCGCGTAAAGTTGCCCAAAACACGCAAAAAACCCTTCTCCGTGACGAGGTTACCGAGGATGAGATCGCCCGTATAGTATCCCGCTGGACGGGTATTCCCGTAAACAAACTGATGGAAGGCGAGAGAGAAAAAGTGCTCAACCTCGAAAAGATTTTGCACGGGCGCGTAGTCGGTCAGGACGAGGCCGTTACGAAAGTGTCCGAGGCGATATTGCGTTCACGCGCGGGGATAGCCGATCCCGGCAGGCCGATAGGCTCATTTATGTTTCTCGGACCCACCGGCGTAGGTAAAACCGAACTTGCCAAAGCCCTTGCGGAGTATCTGTTCGACGACGAAAAGAATATAGTGCGTATAGATATGAGCGAATATATGGAAAAGTTCAGCGTTTCACGCCTCATAGGCGCGCCCCCGGGATACGTTGGTTACGACGAGGGCGGCCAGCTTACCGAAGCGGTACGCAGAAAGCCGTATTCGGTGGTGCTGTTCGACGAGATCGAAAAGGCCCATCCCGACGTTTTCAACGTTCTTCTTCAGATACTTGACGACGGCAGGGTAACCGACTCGCAAGGGCGCACCGTGGATTTCAAAAATACCGTAATAATAATGACTTCCAACCTCGGCGCGGATCGCATTCTCGACGGGATAACTCCAAACGGAGATATTTCCGCCGAAGCGAGGGCAGAAGTGGAAGGGCTTCTCAAAAAAACGTTCAAGCCGGAATTTCTCAACCGTCTTGACGAGATCGTGTTCTATAAGCCGCTCACGCGCGAAAACGTGTTCGCGATACTCGATATTTTAACCGAAAAACTCCGTTCAAGGCTTAAAGAGCAGAATATAAATCTGGTTATTACGCCCGCGGCAAAGCGGTTTATAGCGGATAACGCTTACGACGCGCAGTACGGCGCCCGCCCGTTGAAACGTTTTATACAAAGCCGTGTGGAAACGCTTCTCGCAAGGTATATGGTGGGCGAAAATCCCGAGCCGAACACGGTTTTGTCCGTTGACGAGGAGTTCGGGGATCTGATAGTAAAACGCGTTTAACGCGGGAAAAAGGCGGTTTTTATAAAAGCGCAACAAAAAAGCGGGAAAATATTTTCCCGCTTTTTTGAACCGATCGGTTTTTACTTTTTGAATTTCGTGAAACCGTAGTAGCACAGAACGAGCGCGTTCAGTATCATAAATATACCGCCCAGCACGGCGCCGGCGCCGAGTTTCCCGTTCAGAATCGTATCGCCGAGAGCCATGGCTTTTGTGCAGAAGAACAGAATACCCGCAACGAGAGCGAGTACCGCGGCCGCCGCGGCGATTATCGCCGTAAAGCCAATCTTCTTGCCTAAAAAGTTCAGCACGCAAAGGCAAGCGGGAACGGCAAGTGCGATTATCGTGAATATAAGCGCGAATACGAGCCCTACTACCGCGCCGCCGTCTTTTCCGTAATTACCCATAACTTTGTAAACGGAATCCGAAACGTTACCGAACGTTATACCGGGCGCAACCATAAGTATTAAGGTGAGCGCGCCGAACAGAATGCTTGCGCCGAGGAGCACGTAGTCGAGATACTTTTTCATAAAACCTTTACCTCCTTTTGTATTTTCATTAAAATTATATCACAAAAGCGCGTGAACTTCAAGCGTTTCGGAACGTTTGTTAAAAAAAGTGAAACCGTAAAGGCAGAGAGTCGCCGCGTTCAGTACGGAAAACACGCCGCTGCCGCGAAAACGGATCGATCAAGGTTTTATAAAACGAACGGCGCGGGTCGTAAAAACCCGCGCCGCCGCTTTGGAAAAAACGAAAAATATAATTATTCACCGAAAAACGGACACCACCCCGCTTCCTGAAGGGCGAATAGTTATAACGGATGAGGAGAACACTTCTCATGCGATTTATGCCGATATTATATCAATAAAGTTCTTTAAGCGCAAGCGTTTGCCGAAAAAAACGGCAAGTTATACAAAACGTGTGAATTGTACGCGTACCGCGTACGGTTGTATTCTGAAAACGAATAGAATCGTCACGGCGCGCCGCAGGATAGTTATTTTTGCCGTAAAATTTATATCGTGCGCGCGCCACGCAATATAAACGTTTTATTTTAATTGACAAAAAAACGTATATAATATATAATATTTATTTGTAATAAATAAGGGGAGAAAACTCCCCGCGGCGCACGCCGCAAAAGAGGATATATATGAACGAAAAAGTTATTCTTACAAAACAAGGCTATGCCGACCTCGAAAAGAAGCTCGACGAACTCAAACTCGTAAAGCGCCCCGAAATAGTGGAGCGCATCAAGGAAGCGCGCGCGCAGGGCGACCTTTCCGAACACGCCGAATACGAAGCGGCGAGAAACGAACAATCGCTTATAGAAGGCGAAATTGCCGAAATCGAAGCAAAACTCAAAAACGCCACCATCATAGAGGACGGGGCGCACGGCGCGAACGACGGCGTTATAACCGGCAGCAAAGTTACCGTGTATTATCCCGCGCTTGACCGTACCGACAAATACGTTATAGTAGGAACCACGGAAAGCGGCACGCACGACGGCGAATATTACAGAATATCCAACGAATCCCCCGTGGGCAGGGCGCTTCTGTATGCGAAAGAGGGCGACACTATTGAAATTCACGCTCCCGGCGGAGTAAAGCAGGCGAAAATAATTTCCGTAAGATAAGGAGCGGACGATGGAAGAGAATACGAACTTACAAAAGAGCGCGGCGGAAGAGGAAAGAGAACTCGGCGAGCAGATGAAGATACGCAGAGAAAAACTTGCGGCTCTTCAGGCCGAAGGCAGAAACCCTTACGAAAAGGTTAAATATCCGCGTACGCACACTTCCGTTCAGGTTACGGGGAACTTTGAAGAATTAGAGGGAAAGACGGTTGCCGTTGCCGGCAGAATGACCATACGCCGCATTATGGGCAAGGCGTCTTTCGCAAAATTTCTCGACGGCGACGGTCTCATTCAGGCTTATATCCGGCGTGACGACGTGGGCGAAGAAGCCTACGCCCGCTTCAAACAGTGCGATATAGGCGATATTTTCGGAATTTCCGGCAGAGTTTTCAAAACGCAGACGGGCGAAGTATCCGTTCATGCCGAGAGCGTGGAACTTCTTTCCAAATCTCTTTTGCCGCTGCCCGAAAAGTTTCACGGGCTTACGAACACCGACATACGCTACCGCCAGAGGTACGTCGATCTTATCGTAAATCCCGAAGTGAAGGACACTTTCAAAAAGCGCAGCCGCATTCTCAAAGAAATACGCAATTATCTTGACGGGCTCGGATATCTCGAAGTGGATACTCCCGTTCTGCACACGCTTGAAATAGGCGCGGCGGCAAGGCCCTTCAAAACCCACCACAACACGCTTGATTTAGATATGTATCTGCGCATAGAAACCGAACTTTACCTGAAACGGCTTATAGTGGGCGGATTCGATAAAGTTTACGAGGTGGGAAGAATATTCAGAAACGAGGGGATGGACGCGTTCCATAACCCGGAATTCACTTCCATAGAAATGTACCAGGCGTACAGCGATTATAAGGATATGATGGACCTGATAGAAGATATGTACCGCACGGTAACGCTTAAAATTTGCGGCACGGGAGTGATTAACTATCAGGGCGAAGAGATAGATATGGCTTCGCCGTGGGCAAGGCTGACCATGGCGGAAGCGGTAAAAAAATATTCGGGCGCCGATTATTACGGGTGGAAGGACGATGCGGACGCCCGCCGCGCGGCGAAGGAACTCGGCTGCGAGGTGGAAGAAGGCGATAAAGCCACCAAAGGGCACGTTCTCATAGCCCTGTTCGACGCGTTCGTTGAGGACAAGCTCGTACAACCCACCGTAATTTACGATTACCCCGTGGAAAACTCTCCGCTTGCAAAGCGCAAAGTTTCCGATCCGGCGTTTACGGAAAGATTCGAATATTTTATTTGCCGGCACGAAATGGGCAACGCGTTTTCCGAACTGAACGATCCGGCAGATCAAAGGGAAAGGTTCGTAAAACAGGTAAACGCCAAGCGCGCGCAGGGCGCTAACGCCGAGGTGGACGAGGATTTCGTTACCGCTCTCGAATACGGCATGCCGCCTACGGGCGGATTGGGCATGGGGCTCGATCGGCTCGTTATGCTTCTTACCGACAGCGCCACCATAAGGGACGTGCTTTTGTTCCCCACCATGAAACCGTTGAAAAAATAACCTTATTACCGAGGGAAAGATGAATAACAGAATCACTAAAACACGGCTTAAACAGTTGCTTTCATACGATCTGTGGAAGATTATAGCCATTATAGCGGCGGGCGTCTTTTTATGGTCGCTTCTGTTTACCATGTTCGGCGATTCTCTTTCGGAAGGGCAGAAACTCAACGTTTACGCCTACAACGTTACGGTAAAAGTTTCGGAGATGAACGAACTTTTGAAAACGGGCGGGGAAAACGACTTCAAGTCCTACGAAATACGCGAAACGCAGTTTTATGATTTCGGTATGTATTCCGCTTCCAACACCACCACGGCGCAGCAGTTCGCCGCGTGGTCGAGCGTTGGCCAGCTCGATATATTTTTCGTATCGTGCAATGAAGGTATAGTTACCAAACAGAAGGACGAAAACGGGCGGGAAGTTGAAACCAAACGCAGCCTTGCAGGGGATTATATCCCGTATTTTTATCCGCTTGAAACGCTTACCGGCGACGCGTTCGATTACTTAAAACGCTACGGCGGACTCGACGCGGACGGAAATCTTGACGAAACCGAAATAAAAAATTATTTTCTCGACCGCAAACGGCGCGATAATTTTTATCGCCACGGCCAAATCGACGCCGATATGGAAGTAGAGAGATTCGGCAAACTTCTGTATGCGGCAAACAAGATGAAAGAATTTCTCTCAAGAGACGATCTCGATATATGGTATACCGCCGAACAAGACGGTAAAGAATATATTTACGGCGTGGAGATGGGCAAACTCGGCCTTCGCGGAGGTAATCCCGCAACGGGAAAAACGCCTACGGATCTGTGCGGCGTAGGAGAGATAGACGAAGTGAGCGGAAGTTCCGTGGCTTCGGGCGTCGCGCTTGCCGTTTTCAACAATAAAAATCACCAGCCGGACCTGATGTACGAAAGCCTTTCCTTCGTAGTGGCTGTTATAGAAAGGTATTCTGATTTATGAGAAAGATGAAAAGGCCTCTTATTCTGGAGGCGATAAAAAAGTACGCCTACCGCGACGTTGCCAGATTCCACATGCCCGGGCACAAGGGGCTTGAGGAGTACGCGGAAATTTTTCACGGCGCGGAAACGGATATTACGGAACTTTCCTTTTCCGGCAATTTATCCGCGGGCAAAGGCCTTATACGCGACGCCGAAGAGCAGATAGCAAAAACGCTCGGCGCGTATTCCTCGCACATCGTTACGGACGGATCCACCGCGGCGATATTCGCCATGGTATACGCGGCGTCCCTTCGCGGGAGCAAACTGATAATACCCCGTATTTCGCACAAAAGCGTGTATAATGCGCTTAAAATTTTTCGGATGGAACCCGTTTTTCTTCCCACGTACGAGAAGAACGGAATGATCGTGCAAGACGTGAATTCAATAGGCAAACTTCTGAACAGAGAGAAGAAGGCGGCGGGCGTTCTGCTCGTTTCGCCCGATTATTACGGTAACGTTCCCTTCCTTGAAATAGCGGCGGAAGAAACCAGGAAGAAAGGAAAACTTCTGCTTGTAGACAGCGCGCACGGCGGGCATCTGAAATTTTCCGCCCCGCACCTTTACGCGGGCGAGTTTGCCGACGCGTGGGTGGACGGCGTTCATAAAACCCTGCCGAGTTTAACGCAGGCGGCCGTTTTAAGCGTGAACGACGAGGATCTTGAGGAAGATATAACCGAAGGGCTTTCCCTGTTCAGAACAACCAGTCCGTCCTACCCGATAATGGCTTCGGCGGAATTCGGCGTTCTGTTTGCCGAATGGGTGAATATCGATGGATTCAGGCGGGTTTTCGACCTTGCCGATAAACTTCTCGAAGGCGCCGCCGGCAGGAAATACGTATTCGTAAAAACCGCCGACCGCTGCAAACTTCTGCTTGATTGCCCCGCTTCCGGCCTGGACGCGGAAGCCCTTGTAAAGTATCTTGAAAAGCGCGGAGTTTACGCGGAATTTTCAGACGGAAGATACGTTGTGTTTATGCTTTCCGTTCTCAACGTAAAAGAAGATTTCGATAAGCTCAGAAAAACGCTTATAGCGTACAGGCGCACGAAGTTCAAAAAGGCCGATAATGACGGAAAAAGGCCGTTTTCCGATTTCACGCCCGTTCGCGCCGTCACGTATACGGAAGCGGTGAACGCCCCGTACGACCTCGTTGAGGCAATAAATGCCGGCGGCAGGATCGCCGCCGATAACTTCGGATTTTTCCCGCCGTGTTATCCCGTTATAACCGCGGGCGAGGTTTTTACCGAAGAGCTTGCCGAGGCGCTTGTAAAAGCCGATAATTCCTTCGGCGTGAGAGATAAGCGGCTCAAAGTTGTAAGGGAAAGACTATGAAAGGAAAATTCATTACTCTGGAAGGTTGCGAGGGCGCGGGCAAATCCCGCCAGATGCAGTTGCTCACGCAATTTTTCGATAAAAAAGGGATAGAATATATATCGACGAGAGAACCCGGCGGCACCCCCGTTGCCGAGCGTATCCGCGCGATAATTTTAAGCCGTGAAAACGAGAACATGGCGGACGAATGCGAGGTTCTGCTTTATGCCGCCGCGCGTGCGGAACATCTTAAAAACCGCGTAATTCCCGCGTTAAACGCAGGTAAAACGGTAATTTGCGACAGGTTTATCGATTCGTCTTTCGCGTATCAGGCTTATGCCCGCGGTATCGGATACGAAACCGTGGCCGCCGCAAACCGTTTTGCCTTTGAAAACTGCATGCCCGACGTTACGCTGTTTCTCGATATCTCCCCGACCGAAGCGTTTTTAAGAAAGGGCGGCGCCGACGCCGGCGACAGGATAGAGGCGGAGGGGCTTGCGTTTCACCGGCGCGTTTACGAGGGGTATCTTGCCCTTGCGGAAAAATTCCCCGAAAGAATAGTAAAAATATACTGTAAGGGTACGCGCGAACAGACGCACGAAAATATCGTTGCGGCGCTCGTTTCCCGCGGGATAGTAAAGGAATGAAACCCGTAGAATATTTTTTTGCAAAAACTGCTGCTTTCAGGGCGGTAACGGGAGATAAAAAGGCGGGCAAACTCAGCCATTCTTATCTTTTATTGTGCCGCGACGAGGCGTGGGCGAGAGATTATCTTAAAGCCCTTGCCAAGCTGATAATGTGCGAAAAAGGCGGTTGCGGAGAGTGCAGAGCGTGTAAACTTATCGACAGAGAAGTGTATGCCGACTGCGAAATTTACCCGAGAGAGGGCGAAAAGATAACCGCGGAAGGAATAGATATAATCGTTTCGGAAAAGTGTTACGTAAAGCCGCTTGAATCGTCGATCAGGGTGTTTGCCGTAGCCGGCGCCGAAAAAATGAACGTACCCGCGCAGAACAAACTTTTGAAAACGCTTGAAGAACCGCCCGCAAACGTGTGCATAATACTTTCGGCAAACGGCGATCATTCCCTTCTTCCAACGGTAAAAAGCCGTGTGAAAAGGTTGGAGATCCCGCTGTTTCCTTCGGGCGAAATATATTCCGCGTTCGAGGGGCGGTTTGCGGATAAGGAAAAACTGAAAACCGTTTGCGAACTGTGTGACGGTCGCCCCGGCGACGTGGAATCTCTTTACGCTTGCGACGCCGTTTCCACCGCCGTGGGAGAGTGCGTTTCATTGCTCGTTAATATTAAAAAAAGCCGCGATATCGCGTATTATTCGGGCAAATTGATAAAGAAAACGAGGGATGAGTTCGCCGCGTTTATTTCGGCTATGCGGGTTGTAGTGAGAGACGCGCTGTTCATTCAGGAAGGTATGGAAAACTCCGTTATAAACTCCGCTAAAAAAGAGGAACTCGAAGAGATAGCACTTAAGTACCGGCAGGGCGCGCTTTTATCGTTTGCGGAAGCGCTGAAAGACGCGGCTGCCGCAACCGAAGGCTACGCCAACCAAACGATGCTTGCGGACAAGATACTTTTCACGCTGTTGGAGGAGAATTACAGATGGCAAAAATTGTAGGAATAAAGTTTTTACACGCCCACAAGGTTTATTATTTCGATCCGCGGGGCGAATTTTATAAAGAGGGAAGCGGCGTTATAGTTGAAACGGCGCGCGGCATCGAATACGGCACGGTGGTAATAGAACCCAAAGAAGTCAGCGACGATTCCGTCGTTCAGCCGCTGAAACCCATTATGCGAAGGGCCACCCCGGCCGATGAAGAACGCGTCAGAACCAACGAGGAAAAACGTCCGCAGGCAATGAAGGCGGCGGCGGAAAAAATTGCCGCGCACAAACTCAATATGAAGCTTATCGACTGCGAGTTTACCTTCGACGGCAGCAAAGTGGTGTTTTATTTCAGCGCGGCGGGCAGGGTGGATTTCAGAGATCTCGTAAAGGATCTCGCTTCATCGTTCCACATTCGTATAGAATTGAGGCAGATAGGCATACGCGACGAAACGCGGATTCTCGGCGGATTCGGTCCTTGCGGAAGAGAATGTTGTTGTTCCGGTTGCATGCCTGACGTTAAAAAAGTTTCCATAAAAATGGCCAAAACGCAGGGACTTTCTCTCAATCCTTCAAAAATAAGCGGACTTTGCGGCAGGCTTATGTGCTGTTTGGAATACGAAAACGAACACTACAGCGAAACGTATAAGAAAATGCCTAAAGTCGGTAGCGAAGTAACCTGTCCGGACGGAAAAGCCACGGTAGTCGCCGTAAATATGCTTCGCCTTACGGTGCACGTGAAGATGGAAAACAAGGGAGATTGGACGTATAAAGATTATCCCCTCGAGGCTGTAAAGTTCAAAAAATCGGCAAAAGACGAGGAACCCGACGATACCGCCGACGAGGAAATAAAGGATTTGGTCGATTGACACGCGCCGTAAAAACAAAAAACGGAATTTTTGCGCCGCCCGCTTTTACTGAAAAGCGGGCGGCGTTTCGTACGATAAAAACCGCGGTTCAAAACACTTGATAAAAATTCACAAATCTGTTACAATTTAACAGAGGTGGCAATATGAACAAGGAAAGAAGAAAACAGATTCAACTGTATCTCGATATAAACGGAAAAATGACGTATGCGGAACTCAACGAAAAATTTCCGGACGTTTCTTCCATGACCATACGGCGGGACGTGGAAGAACTTGAAAAACACGGCACCGTAATGCGCGTAAAAAACGGAGCCGTTTCGCTTACCGAGGTTACAAAATATTCGGAAGGCGGGGTGATAAACAGGGCGAATCTGCACATTTTCGAAAAGCAGGGTATAGCCGAAAAAGCGGTATCTCTCGTTGAAGAAGGGCAAACCTTGTTTATCGACGGCGGCTCTACCACCACGTTTTTCGCTCGTGAGCTTCCCGATAAACGTTATAAAATCATTACCAACGGGCTGAATATCGCGCAGGAACTCACGGTCAAATCGCACCCGGCAATAACCATAGTGGGCGGTGAATTTTCCAAAACGAACCAGGCCACTTGCGGCAGAAGGGCGGAACTTTTCCTTTCGTCTTCGGATATAGACGTGGCGGTTATGGCCACTTCCGCCTATTCTTACAGCGACGGTTTTTCCTGCGCCGTGCGCGAAGAAGCCGAACTCAAATCCTTCGTTATAAGCCGCGCGAGAAAACGCGTAATGCTTCTAGACAGCAGTAAACTGGGTAAATCGTTGTCCTATACGTTCGCCCGCATAGAAAATATCGACGTGATCGTGGTTGACGAATATTTCCCGCAGGAGTTAAGGCAGGAATTCAAGCGCCGCGGCGTTCGCATATTATAAAACGGAGATGATCCGTGTTTTAAGGGGTTTTTATATGAAAATAGCAGTTATAACCGGCGCGTCGAGCGGAATGGGCAAACAATTCGTTCTCGCGCTGGATAAATCTTTTTCTTATGATGAAATATGGGTTATAGCCCGCCGCGAAGAACGGCTTAAGGCTTTGCAAAGCGACGTAAAAGCGCGTATTCGCGCCGTTCCTATGGATCTTACGGACGAGGCGGCGGCAGAACGTCTCGCTTCCGTTTTGAAAGAGACGCAACCTGAAATAAAAACGCTCGTAAACGCCAGCGGTTACGGCAAATTTGACGAATTCGCAAACCTGCCGCTTGAAGTGTACGACGATATGATAGATCTGAACGTAAAGGCGTACGTTGCCGTAACTTACGTTTGTCTGCCGTATATGAAGAAAGGTTCCGAAATTTACCAGCTTGCCTCGTATTCGGCGTTTATTCCCGTTCCTTATATAAATATATACGCCGCAACCAAGGCTTTCGTGTTGAGTTTTTCAAGGGCGTTGAACGTTGAACTTAAAGACCGCGGAATAAAAGTTATAGCAGTTTGTCCGTATTGGGTAAAGACGGAATTTTTCGATAGGGCGGTAACGGAAAACAAAGTAGTTAACAGAATAGACAGATATCACGAACCCGAAAAAGTCGTAGCCCGCGCCCTGCGCGATATGAAAAGGGGAAAGGACGTTTCCGTAGTCGGCGCGTCCGACAGGTTCCGCGCGTTTTTTATGAAGGTGCTTCCGCACCGTTTCGCCATGAAAATATGGGTTAAACAGCAGAAAAAAAACACCGATAAGTAACTCAACAAAATGTGTATTTCATCGCTCGCCGTTAAGTAATAAGGCGGGCGTTTATTTTTGGGTAGGTAGATGAATACACCCTTTTTACGTAAAAATAACGCTGATTCAACAAAAAATTTATCAAAACAACAAATTGTTTACAAATAATTCGGCAAATCTTCTCAACTTTTTTTGGAAATTTTTGTATAATTGAAGAAAAAACACTTAGGAGGGTTTTTATGTTAGCGGAAACAATAAAAAAGTTACGCATTAAAAACGGAATGAAACAAAAAGAATTGGCAGAAAAACTTTGCGTTACGGCACAAGCCGTTTCTCGTTGGGAGAACGGCGATACAGAGCCGTCGGTTTCCACTATTTATGAAATGGCAAATATTTTTAACGTTTCTGTAGACGAGTTGTTCGGTAAAGAATCGCCGCAAGCGAAACCCGTTGAGGAAAAGACAGTTGAAAAAGAATACATATATAAAGAAGCGAAGCCCGTTCTTGCCGTATGTGAACAGTGCAACAAACCCATTTACGGCGCTGATGAAATAGTTCGTTACAATCTGCGTTCAGGCAAACGTACTATATGCAGAAATTGCGACAACAGAAACAAAAAAGAAGCGTATGAACGCGCCGTGGCGCATGGCGTAAGACAGAGAAAACTTTCCTTCATTTGGGGCGGAATAATAACCGTTCTCGTAGCTGCGCTTGCTTTGATAATAACCGTTTCTCTCGATCTCGGCGCGGGAATATCGGTTGGCGCTTCTTTTGGCTCTTTGTTGGTTTTTCCGTTCGTATCATGTCTTTTTTTGCAAAATAATTTTATTATGGAAATGGTTGAAAGCGTCGCTTCGTGGGGGTTTGTCAGATTTCCCGGATTGATATTTTCCCTCGATCTCGAAGGTATTATATGGTTACTAACCGTAAAGCTCGCTCTCTGGATATTAGGAGGAATAATAGCGATAGCGTTTCTTATTCTCGCCGTAGTACTCGGTATTGTTCTCGGATTATTTGTTTATCCTTTCGCCTTATCGAAAAACATTAAACATCCGGAATTGAGCGTTGACGACTGATTGCGCTTATTAAAAAATAAAAGGAGAATATAATATGAAAAAGATTGCTGTTTTTTTGCTTGTGTCGGCTCTTTTTTCCCTGTGTTTTGTTTTAACTTCATGCAAGAAAAAAGAGGAAAATAATTACAATTCTTCAACCGGAGAACCTGTCGTTTCGGTTGATTCTTCGGGAGAAAAAACGAAATCAGATTTTATTGGCGTTACTTTTACGGATAAAACGGTTAATTACAACGGCTCGGCGCATACGATAACCGTAAACGGCGCGCCTGATTTCGCCGCCGTTGAATACACGGGAAACGGCCCTTTTACCGATACCGGCGAGTATATAATCACGGCAAAGATATCCGCCGAAAACTATAATACGCTTACGTTAAGCGCAAAATTGACTATCAAAAGAATCGATTTTACCGGCGTTACTTTTGCGGACGGTACATTCGGTTACGACGGAGAATACCATTCGCTTATTGTTTCCGGAAATATTACCGCGAATGCGAGTATCGTTTATACTTCCGATGTCGAAGGCGTTACAAACTCGGCTAAAGACGTAGGCGAGTATAATATAACTGCCATAATTACGGAAAAAAATCACAATACGCTTACACTTCACGCCGTTCTGAAAATAATGGCTGACGATGAAGAAAGAGCCCTTGTTTTTTCCGAAGACGGAAATTTGTTTTTCCAAAACGCCGTTGACGGAAACAAATTTTATTTTTATAACGCTACAAACGGATCAATCGTAAAAGTGAGCGGCGATAACGTTGCCGACGTTATTCCCTATAAGTTGAACGGTGTGATGTACATTAGTAAAACCCCGTTTTTTTCAGCGATAAAGGCAGCTTGTTATAGCGGAAACGACGTGGAGATTCAAACTATTCTCACACAAACGGCAAGTTATATTCAGGTTTCGGGAAACGTAGTGTATTTTGCCGTAAACGGGTTGACGCAGAATAAATCCGGTATATACAAAGCCGATTTTTCAGGCGATGATCCGATTACAACGCTGTTGAGCGCCGGCAAGGCAAAGTATCTTAAATTATGCGGGGCGTTTATTTATTTTGCTGACGGAAACAACGGCTATAAACTTTCAAAAATAAATTTATCCGATGAAAATCAAAACCGTATACTTGTCGTTGATGAAAAGATAAACAATTTAACGGTCGGTGACAACGCCCTATATTATACGGTAAACGATACTTTCGGAAATTACATTGAAAAATATGTAATTTCTTCCGGAACGCGTAGAAAACTTACTTCTGACGCAGGCGAATCGCTCACGGTTATAGGTGACGAACTATACTACGTAAACGTTGATAAATTTAACACCCTCATTAAAGGTAACGGCATATATAAAGTTCCCGTTTCGCCCTTCACCGACAACAATTCGACGGGAGCGCGCGTGATAGACGGGGGAGAATACGGCGTTTGTTCGCTTGCGGCAAAAGACAATTATCTTTATTATTATGACGTTGAAGGATATAAACTGATAAAGTATAATCTTACGACAAAAACGGGTGAAAATTTGCTTAGGAATTTTGTAAAACCCGAAGATCCGACACCCATAACCAAAGGCAGTAAAATTGCGGAATACAATGGCAATATCTATTATCTTGATCTGTGGGATTTGAAAACGTTACACTGTTACAACCCGATCACAAATACAGATTATCGCGTAACTACCGAAAAAGCGGAAGATTTTGCTATAATAGGCGACAATCTTTATATTAACTCCGTTTCTTATCTTGTAAACAACGCGTCGTACGTTATAAATCTCAAAACGGGCGGAGAGGCGGTTAAAGTAAACGATTATTCCGCATTTGATATTTGTTTTGACGGAACATACATTTATTATATTGAGGAGAACGCCTTAGGCGTGAAAACCGCGATTCACAAGTGTTTGCCCGATGGATCCGCCGATGAGGTAGTTTACGATAAGGGTGTTACAAATTTGAAATACGCAGGCGGCTATCTTTATTTTATTGACGACTACAGTATTCATTCGTTCAATCTCGATACAATGGAAGATAAGGAAATACAGGTAAACGGCAAATCTATACATACTACCGTATTCGATACGGACGGAACGTATATTTATTACAGAGATATGTACGGCATTGCGTGGGGGAGTAAACGTCTTGCCAGATGCCGTTTGGACGGATCGGACGACGTTAAAATAGTTACCGCAAAAACCGATCCGACAAGTATTTTATATAAAGACGGATACGTTTATTATTATACCGATACCGCAACGAGTGCTTCGTCAAACGGTTTGTATAGAGTAAGGGCAGATGCTGCGGATACGGCCGGCGAAGAATTATTGCTATGCAACGGTGAATTTTACGCCGCGGAATTTTGTATTTTGGGCGATGATATTTACTTTGTGGATTATCTGGATCAATTAAGGGGCAATTGCCATTTATACGTTATGCGAAAAACTTCGGATAAACCTGTTTTAGTAAAATAACATAAAAAACAATAAAAGAAAATCCTTCATTATTCCGTGTATTTATAATGTTTCTCAGATAATATTAAAACAGCGGCCCGTTCGTTTGAACGGGCCGCTGTTTTTTTGAAAGGAAAGATCAGTCTTCCTTCTTTTCTTCCGCATCTTCCGCGGGAGTTTCTTCAACGGGTGCGGGTTCCGCAGGAGTTTCGGCGGGAACTTCAGCGGGAGTTTCCTCGACCGGCGTTTCTTCCGCGGGAATTTCAGCGGGCGCTTCTTCGACCGGCTGTTCTGCAGGAGTTTCAACGGGCGATTCCTCTGCGGGGGCTTCTTCCGTTACGGGCGCCTCTTCAACAGGGGCGTCTTCTACTGCGGGTTCCTCTGCTTCGGCGGGAGTTTCTTCTACCGCGGATTCTTCGGGTTCGGCGTCTTCCGTCGCTTCTTCCGCGGGAACTTCGTTCTCGTCGATATTAGCGGCGGCGTCGTAATCGTATTCTTCCGTTTCTTCAAACTCTTCTTCAGGCTCGGTTTCGGCTTCCGCTTTTGCCTGTTCGGCGCGTTTTGCCTTATTGGCCCTTATCTTTTCGTTTGCGCGTTCGCGCGAGTCTTTATCGTAATAGGAAACGGTTTTAACGCGTTTAGCGCGGGATTTTTTAACGAAGTATCTTACTATAATTATACCGAGCACCACTATAAGGGCAAGGGCTATAACTATAGAAGAAATGTAAAGCCATCTGGCCTCTACGGGAAGCGCGTCGCTTTCGGCGGAGGCGGAAGCGCTGCTGCTAGTTTCGTCCTCGGTATCGGTTTCGGTGGGAACTACAACGTAAACTTTATCTTCAAAGTTGGTGACGAGGAAGTTTGCGTATAGAACGTATTCGTCGGCAGAAACGCTTTCGAACGTGAGGTCGTTTTCGTTAACGGAAGTAACGTTTTCGGTTTCGCCGGCTATTTCGGTGGTAACGGGGGTATCCTTATTGTCCACGTCGTAACTGTCGGCTCTGTACGAGAATTTTAACGACGTAGATTCCGCACCGTTAAGTTCGGCCTCTTCGTCGAGGTCGGATACGGTCACCGCGGCGGAAGTGGAAACGTCAACGGAGTTGATAACCACCAGACCGGAAGCCGCAACGGGCGTTTCCGCCCACATATCGTCTCTGTTCACGTAATTGCCTACTTCAACGCCGAAAGTTATGTCTTCGGTGCCGGCCTGAACGTAGAAGGTAACGGTCACCCATTTATTCGAAGTGTCGGTTATCCGGCGCGAGAAAGATATGTCGTTTTCAAGCGATCCGGAAACGAGATTATCGTTCTTTATATCGTCTTTGGCGAGTGTAAGTATATCGTATCCGCGGGTGCCGGAAGGAGCTTTGGTTCTGTCAAGCACGTTTACGTGCGCGGTAGCGCCGCCGAACACCGCAAGTTTAACGGTTATTTTTGCAACCGAACCGGCGGAAACGGTATATTTGCCGGTATAGTAACCCGCCGTATCGCCTATCGCAAGCGCCTGAACGTGTTCGTTGCCGGCGTCCGTGGGGAGAACGGGTTTGTCCATAGCGTCAACCAGATCAACCCCGTTTACGGTTTTCAGGTATTGGGTATTGAATATACCGGAATTGGTGTGTTCCGCTCCGTAAGGCTGAACGGCCGACAGAGGCTGGGTAAGTTGCCCCGATTCTATTTGTCCCTTACGACCGGAGAAGAAATAGTTTCCTTCGGGCTCGGTATGGGTGTTAAGAATTTCCGCCGAAAGGCTTACCGAATTGGAAACGGAGAATATAGACGTTACGTCTTCCGATAGATTCGCGTATTCGAAGTTGCCTACAAGCGCGTAGCCTTCGGGGAAAAAGCTCTTGTTTTCGATAAGGCTGTCGGTCGGGCCGAAGGTTATTTTAAGATCGAAAGACCTGTCGGCCGCGTCGTCTCCTTCTACGCCGGTCGTCGTGTCAACTTCTTTAGCGGTGTTCTGAATGAGAACGGAGTACTGTTTCCAGCCGTTGTTTTCGGAATTTATTTCGGTGAGAGAAGCTATTATATCGGTGGTTTTATAATCGTTCTCGTCAACTCCGGCGGCGCCGCGGTCGCGCAGGGTAACGGTAAGACCGGTTGAAGTGCGAAGTTTAACCTTGGTTTTAGCCCAGAAGGTAAACAGCAATCTTCCGTCTTTAGGCATATCTATTTTATCGGTAATGACCGTTACCGAAGAGGGAACGGCGTTGAAATCGAAATACAGGAATTTGTCTGCGTCGTCGAAAAGAACTTTATCTTCGCTGCCGAGGAAAGCCTTTTCGTCGGATACGTTTATTTCGCTGACGGCTTTGAAGCCCACGGAGGAGGCAAGCGCGCCTTCCGCCTGCGTTTTGTGACCGGCGTTATTGAAAGCGTCGGAATTAACGAAGGTCTTGTCCGCGTCGGCAACGTTCGCGTTGAATTTTACGGGCGCGTCGTTTGCGGTCATTTCCACGGCGTGGGATACGGAATATTTCAAAGTCGTATAGCTTGCGTCGTCGTCAACCGCGTTGGGAACGTAAGCCGTTCCGGTCAGACTGAAATTCATATCGCCTTCAACGAGCGCCGCATTGTCTTCGGCATCAGGTTCAAAGGAATTGAAAGCGTTCGCCGCGTCAACGCCCACGGCGTAATCGGCTTCGTCTATCGTTTCGAAGGTAACGTCGTCAAAGAAGGCGAAACCCTCTGCGTATTCCGCGCATAAGTTGGCGGAACCGAGGCCGAGACCGAGATATACCGTATATGTGGAAGACGAAAGTTTGCCCGCTTCAAGGAAAATTTCCGCTTTAACCCATTGTCCGTTCGTATTTATATTTTTAACGTATACGGGGGCGGCTTCTTCGGAGCCGGGTTTGTTGACCACTTTCACGTACGCGCCGTAATCTTCGGTTACCATTTCGGTATCCAGTCCGTACGTATTCACCCAAACGGTAAGTTTGCCGTATTCGCCGGCCGCCAGCGTAAGCGTAGAGCCGGAAGTGTAAAAGTATTGCGCCGTTCCCTGACGGGGGCTTGCGCTGATGCGGTTGTGTATCATCAGAACGCGGTCGTTATCCGAAGTTTCCGGAACGTCCGCATCTTTTTCCGTAAAGCCGAAGTAAGACGGGCTGTGGGGGTTGAAAGCCTCGGCGTTATCGCCTTTGAGGAAGGTTGCCAACGTATCGTCCGTAGAGCCGAATTTTGTTTCGAGCAAATCTTTATACTCTTTGTCGCCCGTGGAGATAATGTCCGACTTCGCCGTGGAAGAGGGCGCGTAATCTTCCGAAGAAGCGCTTACTATATACCCGCGCGAGTTCGACCATTTTATGCTCGAACTGTAAGGGAAAGTTACGCTGTCGCCCTCGGCGTAATACTCGAAATTGCCGTTGAGCAAAGTGTGGGTATCGCTGACCGTGGAAGATGAAGAGCTGCTTGAAGAATCGTCCGCCGAGCTGCCGCTGTCGTTTCCGCCCTTGCAAGCGGTAACGAGAAGCAAGGCAAAAGACAGAACGAATACTGCGATCAGCGCTATGATGGATCTGAATCCTTTGTACGTCTTTCTGTTTGTCATAAAATCACCTTTTAGTTTATGTGTATTAAGATACCCAATAATTATATTATATATAAAAATAAAATGCAAACCTTTTTAACTCAATATTCCGATTTTTTTTCCTTTTGCCGAAAAATTCCCGCAAATTTGCAGATAATTTTTTTATGGATAAAATGATAAAGGAAAAATTGCTGCTATCCGCATCGGGAGTACTTACCGGGGCGGTAAACGGATTTTTCGGCGGAGGAGGCGGAATGATAACCGTTCCCGCCCTTACCCTGCTCCTCGGCTATCCGCAGAGAAAGGCGCATGCCGCCACGGTGTTCGCGGTACTTCCCATAACCGTGGTAAGCGGCCTTATTTACGCGATTTACGGCTGTTTTCCCCTCGCGGAAGGTATTCCCGCGGCGCTCGGCGCCGTGGCGGGCGGCGCGATAGGCGCCGTTCTTCTGGGTAAGATCCCCACGTCCGTTCTCGTATACGTTTTTGCCGCGTTGACGTTCGCCGCGGGCGTAAAAATGCTGTTTTTTTAGACGGCCGCGGTCTTTACATAATGAAATACCTGCTTTTCGCGGCGTGCGGACTCGCTGCGGGGGTGATAGGCGGCATGGGAATGGGCGGCGGAACGATACTAATACCGCTCCTCACGTTGCTGTGCGGCCTTCCGCAAAAATCCGCGCAGGCGATAAATCTTATAAGTTTTATACCTACGGCGGCGGTGGCGCTCGTTTTTTACGCCAAAAAGGGCCTGCTTGATTACGGCGACGCGCCCTACCTTATTCTGCCGGGAACGGCTTTCGCGGCGGCGTTCGCCTATATCGGCGGAAATATCGGCGAAGGCGTTATAACGCGCGTTTTCGGCGGCCTTTTGATTTTACTGTCCGCCGTTCAGGTTTTGTTTTCATTCAACAAAAAAAATCGGCAAAATTAGGTTACGGGGTTAAAATTACGTTAAATTTTCACATTTTTATCGCAAACGGAAGAAATTTTTCAAGTGTTTTTGTGCATAATGTACAACGGATTTTTAATTGAAATAGGGGCGGATAATGATAAAAAATAACAATAATCCGATACGGGAAGAGAAAAACGAGTATAAAATTTATCAAGGCGCAAAAAGATTCGAAAAAAATGCACAAATATTTGAAAAACGTCTGTTCAAGCACGATATCTTGTGGTATAATGCTAATCGTTGAAACAATTTACACAAAACGAGGTATATATTTTTGGAAAGAATAGGCATTATCGACCTCGGCTCCAATTCCGCGAGACTCGTTATCGTGGAGATGCTGGGGGACGGTCACTTTATGGTGATCGATCAACTGAAAGAGAGCGTAAGACTCGGCAAAGATATGGAGAGAGACGGGTTTCTTAAACCCGCCCGCGTAGCCGAAACCATAAAAACGCTAAAAATGTTCCGCAAGCTTTGCGATGCTTATAATATAGAGCGTATTATCGCCGTTGCCACCGCGGCCGTTCGCCGCGCGAAAAACCAGCGCAGTTTTCTTGACGAGATCGCCGCCACGTGCGGTATCAAACTACGCGTGCTCAGCGCCGAAGAAGAAGCCACTTACGTTTACAAGGGCGTTATCAACACGATGGATATTCCCAAGGGAATAGTTCTTGAAATAGGCGGCGGCAGCACGAAAATCGTTTATTATAACAGAAGAAATCTTTTGGCTTACGAAACGCTTCCGTTCGGCAGCGTAACCCTTTCCGAACTTTTCGGGGGAGACGGAACCACGCCTGAAGAAGCCGCCGAAAGAACCGAGGAATTTTTCACCGAGCAACTCAAACAGATAGAATGGCTCGGAACGATAGATCCCGAAACGCAGTTGATCGGGGTAGGCGGTTCTTTCAGAACGGTTGCAAAGATAAGCAAGATGATAAGGAAATGCCCGCTCGGAATAATCCACAATTACGTTGTGCCTTACGAAGAGTATGACGAGATCTACGAAAAGATCCGCGGAATGGGGCTTGACGGGAAGAAGAGGATACGCGGCGTCGCGTCGTCGCGCGCGGATATACTGCCCGCGGCAATGTCTATAATAAGCGCGTTTATGAAATATATGAATTTCACCAAATTCACCGTTTCCGCCTGCGGATTGAGAGAGGGCATAATGTTCAATTACGCGATGCCCGTAACGATAGAAAAACCGATTTCCGACGTGCTCGGCTATTCTCTTAACACGCTTATCCGCTATTATAAATGCAACTTAAAACACGTTGAACACACGGTGGGGTTATCCGTGCAGCTTTTCAAACAGCTTCGCGTGCTGCATAAATTTCCCAGGCAGTATCTTAAAATACTGAAAGTTGCCGCCACCCTTCACGATGCCGGCGAAACGGTCAAATATTACGATTACCACAAGCATAGCGCGTATATCATTCTCAACGCCCACCTTTACGGAATAACTCACAGAGAAATAGTTCTCGCCGCGCTCGTATGCGTAGCCCATAAGAGTGACGATTTCAATATGAGCGACTGGGTGAAGTATAAGGATTATATCACCGAGGACGACGTAGAGGCAATAAAGAAACTCGGCGTTATGCTGCGTATTGCGGAAAGTCTTGACAGAAGCATGTCTTCTTGCGTTACCGGATTGAACTGTGACGTTCTCGGCGATTCCGTTATAATGAAAACCGAGGTTGACGGCGACGCGTCCCTCGAAATAAAGGACGCCCTTAATTGCAGTTCCGATTTCAAGCGCATCTTCCGTAAGAACCTTGAAATACTGTAAAAGTCCCCCGAATCACGCAAAAACAAAGCAAAATGTAAACGGCGCGGCGATTTTTTAACAAAATCGCCGCGCCGAAAAAGTTTTGATAAGTTTTTATATTTTTTTCCTTAAAATAAATCATATTTTCCCGTGTGCGCTGAAACGCACAAAAAGATCCGATGCGATATTTCGTTAAAATACGGGCCTTTGAAAACATAAAAAAACCTCTCCCGCGGAAGGGGAGAGGGATAAGCGGCGGAATTATTCTATGCCGTTTTTTTGTTTTTCATTTCTATCTCCTTTTTGTAAAATACAATAAAACAAAATTATTTTATAATTTTATTCTTTATATAGAAACACATTAAAAGTGGGAGTTCTCCAGTACGAAACGCCGTCTATCGTTTCTTGAAAAACCACATCACCGAAACTGACGCCCGGTATTTCGATTCTTATGCCGACGCAGATATAATCGTTATACGTTCCGTAATATCTCACTTCTTCTATAATTACGTCGGCATATAATTTTTTGTTTTCTTTTTTCAGTTGATTATTATAGGCGTTCTCGATTGCCCGTTCGGTATTTTCGTCAAGTTCTTCCGGATCTTTAGGCGTGGGGACAAAATCTTCGGGATATTGTTCTTTATTTTCTTCAATGATACCGCCATTTATATAGTAAATTATAGATAAAAGATTCTGTCGCGTAATTTCGCCGTTTTCATAAACTTCGTCCAAAGTATAAAATTTCTTTTCATAATTTTCACACCCCATAGGCAGAAACAGCGCGAGGGCTAAAATAAAAACAAGAAACAAAGTCGTAAATTTTTTCATATTTTTTCTCCTTATGACCGAATTATTTGTTTACGTGTTTAGCTGTTATCTCAACCGCCTCGAAGTCGGTTTTATTTATTTTGATCACAACGCTGTTTTGTATGGGAATCGGCGTTTCCGAACCGCTTGAACATACGGATTCGAATGTTATTTTCAAAACACCGTTTTCATCCTTTGCCGCGTCGGTAATAATTTTTTTATATTCGTTATAACTCGCATACAGATATATTATAAAAAATTCCTTCTGAAAATCGATTTTATCATAATCGATAAAATTATCTTCAAAAATGTTTTCCGCCTGTTCTTTTTCTGTAATTACAAAAGTTCTGTTTGCGGGAGAAGTTTCGTCGTACAGATACGGAAACTCTCCGTTATCCTCTGCGGGATCGTATCGTTCGTTCGTATACGTTACCCCGTATACGGGATTTTCCTTTAAAAAGCTTTCTTTTAATCTGTAATTTAAAAGTGTAGCCCCGTACTCGTTGCCGCCGCCCGTTTCTTTGCACCCCATAGGCAGAAACAGCGCGAGGGATAAAACTAAAACAAGAAACAAAGTTGTAATTTTTTTCATCGTTCTTCTCCTTATAAATCAGTAGTTGATAATAAAATCAACGGTATCTATTTCTATTTTATCCATTATGACAGCCAAACATCTTAACGTAGGTGAAGATGCGTCTTTTACCCTTGCGCAAGAAACCGCTCTTTTATGATTTATCAAGATTTTAAGGTCACCGCCTCGTAATTTTATAGAATTGATTTTACAATTTCTTTTCGCGTAAATATCGGTAAAGAAATATAAAACGACTATTTTATTATCGAAATCAATATTTTCAGGAAAACTTTCAAATGCATTATTAAAAGAGGCGTAATCGTTTATTATTTTCGTTACTGTATCGTTTAAGCCTTCCGGATTTTTATTACGTGGATTATTTTCTTCAGCATATTCTTCTTTTAGATAGATTTGTGCATTATCGTAAATTTCCGCATTATAATTTCCGCACCCCGCAGGGATAAAAAGCGCGAGGGAGAAAATCCCCGCAAGAAACGTCGTTACAATTTTTTTCATGAAAAAACCCTCCTTAAAATATATTTTTTTGTCGTTAT
>JAGCZN010000121.1 GCA_017959995.1 Clostridia bacterium | reverse complement strand
TCAATTGTTTCCAAAAACTTTTTTTCTTCTTCACGCGTGAGAGCGGAACCGGTTTTACGTTGGTGTTTCGGAATAAAAATAGCCTTGAGCGGATTGCGATCTATAATCCCGTTATCCACAGCGTAGTTCAGGATACTATTTAACAAACCTTTTACGGTCTCGCAAAGTCTCGGCGTTTGTTCAGACATTTTTCCGAGATGTTCCTGCAGATGCATGGGGCGAATATCCCGGATTTTCATTTGGCCGTACTGCGGCACGATATATTTGTTATACGTATTTTTTCGCGTTTACTTCCGCGAGAACTGTGCTACTCCGATACGCCCTGACGGCATAAATTCAGGGGAGTGAACTGAAATCGTTGTTTTGTCAAATTCGGTTAAAACAATACGGATAGGCAACATTTTAAGCAAGATTTAAGCAAGACGATTGATTTTTTTCTTCTATTGTGGTATGATATAGAAAGGATTTGTTAAGGAGACGCCACGTTATGAACAAGCCGCCTTTTTCCATTTCAAACTATATGCTGTCAAAAACCATTTCCATAACGGAAAAATTAGGCAGGATAACGTCTTACAATTCGTTGAAGCGAATGCCGACGTTAAGACGTAACAATAAAATAAAGTCTATACATTCATCTTTGGTCATCGAGGCGAATTCCCTGTCGTTGAACCAGGTCAGGGACGTTATTGCCGGCAAACAAGTGATCGGGCCGCAGAAAGAGATTCAGGAAGTTAAAAACGCCTTTCAGGCCTATAACATGATAAAAGATTTTGATGGTTACAGCGAAAAGGATCTATTGAAGGCGCATGAAACGCTACTGTATCTGATCGAAGAAGATGCCGGAAAATACAGAGATCACGGGGAAGGAGTTTTTAATGGAGAAAAAATAATATTCGTTGCGCCGCCTGCAAATATGGTTCCGTCTTTGATGTGCGATCTTTTTGATTGGCTCAAAAACGATAACGATACGCACGTTTTAATAAAATCCTGCGTTTTCCATTATGAATTTGTGTTTATTCACCCATTCGGCGACGGAAACGGAAGGGTTGTCAGACTGTGGCAAAACGTGTTGCTTACGAAGTGGGATCCTTTGTTTGAATATATTCCGCTTGAGTCGCAAATACAAAAATATCAAGCAGAATATTATCAGACTATTTCATTGTGCCACTCGGAAGGCAGATCCGATAAGTTCGTGGAGTTTATGTTGCGGATGATCGACGAAGTTCTTGACGAAGTGATAGAAAACGTGAGTAAAGAGGCCACGAATATTTCCGAACAAGTCAACAGGCTTTTGGATATTATGGAACCGGATATTCCGCTTTCGGCAAATGAAATAATGCGACGTCTGGGTATCAAATCTAAAGAAACGTTAAGAAATACCTATCTTACTCCCGCCATCGAAAACGGGCTTATAAAAATGACGATACCCGACAAACCGAACAGTAAAAATCAAAGGTACGTTAAATAAGATATTGGGCAAGATTTAAGCAAGATAGCACATTAGAATTTTCCGTATCGGATAGAGCCTTAGCTTAGTAATGTGTAGTGAGGAAGTTGGTATTAAATTGGTATTATTTTAGTATTAAAATTGTTTAACGATATAAAATTTATGGCAAATACCCAAGATATTGAACGAAAAAAACGCCCTAAAACGCAAAAAATTACCCATTTTAGATGTTATTTCATAATATTAACAAGAATTTTTGACTTAAATCAAACTCCTAAGGGTTAGTTATGGGTTCGATTCCCGTCGGGAGTACCATAAAAAGCCGCTTTCTGAAAGGAAAACGGTTTTTTTGATTCGCCTTTTCCGCCTTATTTTTCAATCTTTGTTTTATCTTATTTTCGCGCTCAATATTTGATTTTTCAAGGGTTTTATGTTATAATGCATATATGTTTTCATACTTGAAACGGAAAGAATTAAACCATGGTAGAAAACAGTAACAAGATTAAACAGTTAAAGCATTAAAAGGCAGTGTGTTCCGTTCCGTCCGGGGACTGCGCGATTTTGAAAAGATCGCCCTCGCGCCCGGTGAGAAGACGACGGTAACTTTCACACCGGCTTCCCGCGCGGGTCTTCGGCCCCTACGTAAAGAAGAAGTTCGGCATGATGATTTTTTGGTACAGGAGGAGAGTATGATACTCGGAATAGAATTCGGATCCACGCGGGTGAAAGCCGTACTGACCGACAGAGCGGGAAACGTGCTTGCCGTAGGGGGGTACGAGTGGGAAAACAAACTTATAGACGGGTTTTGGACTTATTCGATTGATGAGGTCTTTACGGCGTTGCGGCGCGCGTATTCTTCGGTAAACAACGAATACAGGGCGAAATACGGCGAATATATTACAAAACTCGACGCGATCGGTATTTCGGCGATGATGCACGGGTATCTGGCGTTCGACGGCGAAGATAATTTGCTTGTTCCCTTCCGAACCTGGCGCAATACGAATACCGCTCAGGCGGCGGAGGAACTCACGAAGGAACTCGGCTTCAATATGCCGCAAAGGTGGTCGGCAACGCATTACTATCAGGCCGTACTGAACGGGGAACCGCACGCGGATCGGGTAGCGTTTTTAACGACGCTTTCGGGATACGTGCACTGGAAGCTGACGGGCAAAAAGGTTTTGGGCGTCGGCGACGCGTCGGGAATGTTCCCCGTGCGAGGACGCGAATACGATATAGATCGCGTCAAAAAATATAACGAACTGTTAAGAAAACGTGGAATAACGCGTGATTTAAGGGACTTATTGCCGAAGATCCTGCTTGCGGGCGAGGATGCCGGTACCCTTACGGAAGAAGGGGCGAAACTGCTTGACGAGAGCAGAACGCTTAAGGCGGGCGCGCTTTTCTGCCCGCCGGAAGGCGACGCCGGTACCGGCATGGTCGCCACGAATTCCGTGCGGGAAAAAACGGGGAACGTTTCCGCGGGGACGTCCTCTTTCGTCATGATCGTTCTGGACAGACCGCTGAAAAACCTTCATACCGAGATAGACGTCGTAACGACACCGGCAGGGCTTCCCGTGGCTATGGTGCACGCGAACAACTGCACTTCGGAGATCAACGCGTGGATACGTTTGTTCGACGAGGTCATCACGCTGTTCGGCGGGGAAGTCGCAAAGGGCGAACTGTACGATAAACTCTTCAAAATCTCCGCGCGAGCCGATGCGGACGCGGGTGTGTTCGCGTGCAATTTTCTATCCGGGGAACCGGTTGCGAACGTCGGGGAAGGCCGCCCGATGGTCTTCAGAATGCCGGACGGAAAGATGGACCTTGCGAATTTCATGCAGGCGCAGATCTATTCCGCCGTCGCGCCGCTGCAGATCGGGATGAAGATTTTGGAGGAGGAAGGCGTGTCCGTAAACGAAATATGCGGGCACGGCGGATACTTTAAGACGGAATACATCGGGCAGTCGGCAATGAGCGCGGCGCTCAGCGCCCCCGTCACCGTATTGAAAAACGCGGGCGAAGGCGGCGCGTACGGCATCGCGCTGCTCGCGCTGTACCGACTCGGCGGCGGAAAAGAAGACCTGGCGGATTTTCTGGACGCGCGCTTTGCAAAAGAGGAAAAGACCACGGTCCGAGCAACGGACGAGGAGGTCTTCAAATTCAATCGTTTTATGAAACTATACAGGGCAGGCTTGGCTGCAGAGCGGGCCGCCGCGGAGGTTTAACAATGTTCGGCGAACTGAAAGAACGCGTATTCAGGCAGAATACGGCCCTTGTAAAACACGGGCTGGTCATACTTACTTGGGGAAATGCAAGCGCGATAAACCGCGAAAAAGGCCTCGTTTGCATCAAACCGAGCGGTGTGCCGTATGAAACGATGACCGCCGACGACATGGTGATCGTCGACTGGGATGGCAATGTAGTAGACGGGAAGTACAGGCCGTCTTCCGATACGCCCACGCATCTGTATCTGTATCGGGCGTTTCCAAAGATCGGCGGAATCGTACATACCCATTCCACGTACGCCGTGGCATGGGCGCAAGCCGGCAGAAGTATTCCCGCTTACGGAACGACGCATGCCGACGCTTTTTTCGGCGACGTGCCGATAGCGCGTTCCCTTACGAAGGAAGAAACAGACTCGGCGTACGAATACAACACCGGGGCGGTGATCGCGGAAGTCTTCCGGAACGCGGACTATAAAGCCGTGCCCGCGGTTCTCGTTCAAAATCACGGGCCGTTCACGTGGGGG
>JAGCZN010000120.1 GCA_017959995.1 Clostridia bacterium | reverse complement strand
TTTCACGTATTCTTCAAATAATTTACCGACAGCTTCTTTCAGGTCGCCAAGGGAGCCGATTTTTATACCTATAAGGTTTTCCATCTGCGAAATATCGCTTTGCGACTTCGGCGTAATATCCGAAACGGTAGGCACGACTTTCAAATATTTACTGTCGTTAAAATAACTTACCCCGCCAAATCCCATAAAGGTCAAACCTTTTTCAGCGTTTATCTCGTCGTAAACTTTGCCGAGGTCATTATTTTCGCTCAGTTTTTTACCGGCAACGACCAATCCTTTCTCGCTGAAATCGAACGGCTCGCCGAAAAATTCCACAGACTTTTCAAACGCCCTGAAATACGTTGTGTAACGGACGCTTGCGATATAAGGGAAAGCTTCCGAAACTCTGTTTTCAACGGGTACGGATTTATCCGTAAACCGTTCCCACATTTCGGCGGTAACCCCCGCCGAACAAAGATTATCGCATATATAAGGAACAAAAAAATCAAACACGTCAAGCGATTTCAAACAGTCCTTTTCATGCGGAACGTGCTCGTGCGTGTCGATGATCTTCATTTTCCTTATCGCGGAATACAGTTCTCTTTTTATTTCTGTCATATCAGTATTTTCCGTACTCTTTGGCGGCCCTGTACATTGCAATAACGTTTTCAACGGGCGTATTATCCTGAATAGCGTGAGTAGGCGCAAGCATGTAACCGTAATTCGGTTTCATTATTTCAAGCGTTTCTTTAACGTTTTTTACAACGTCTTCCGCGCTTCCGTACGCAAGCGGGCCGGCAGTGCTTATACAACCGTGAAAAGAAAGCCTACCCGCGAATTTTTCGACGAGATACGACGGAGACATATCCGCGGCTTCAGGTTGAAGCGTATCCACCGCGTCAACGCCCATTTCTATAAAGTCTTCGTAAACCCAGCTGCTGCTGCCGCAGGAGTGGACCATCACGGGTAAATCGTAACTTTTTGCGAGGTCTATATATTTTTGATGAATGGGACGCAGAACTTTTCTGTAGAGATCGAGGCTTATCATCGGACCGATCTGCGTTCCGAGATCTTCTCCTATCCACATAAAATCGATGCCGCCTTTTGCCGCTTCTATTATCCTTTCGAGTTTGCCGAGTTCCATTTCGCTTCTTCTTTCGATATATCTTATCGTTGCGGGATCCTCGATCATAAGATTGACAAGGGTATCTTCCATACCCATAACCCTGCCCGTTGCGTTGATAACGTCGGCAAAACCGGGATCACCGCAACTTATTGCGAATTCTCCGTATGCTTTTACCTGATCGGGCACGAAGGAATAATCGAACTCGTCGGGAGAGGGCACGTGAAAATTGTCCACTTCTTCTTCCGTGGCGCCCGCAAGCGGGAAATTACAGAAATCATCATACCCGCCGAATTCGTTATCCACCCATCTTGTATAAAATCCGTAAACGGGATCTACTTTAAGCCCTTCTATCCGTTTGAATTTCACTTCTCCGTTAAACGGAACGTAAACTCCGCGAAAATCCACGTTCAACGCATTGAGAACATCGTCGTAAGACGATGCCCCCAATGCCTTCTGAATTTTTGCGTGTATCGTGGGATTGGCGTTGTAATCCAACGGTACTCTGTCGCTTTTTTCACGGGCAAAAGCCCTCATAACTCTTTGTTTCGAATTCATGCTTTTCTCCGAACGCGCTTATCTTTTCCTGCCGATAAAAATCAAGGATGACGCAAGAACGATAATTCCCGAAACGAGCCCGATGCCTGCGCTGCCTTTACACCCGCCTTTTGCCCCGGAAGGCGCGTTTCCTTCGTTATCGTAGGAAGTTTCCACGGTTAAATAATACGTTTTATCGAGGTATTTCAACTCCACGGTTTGTTCGCCAGTTTTATTTGCGTCATATCCGTTCACCGAAAATTTCGCATAAGACAACGGGCCTTGCGTGCCGTCGCCGTAAGTTGCGGTTACGGCCATTCCGAGAAGATCTATATCCGCGCCGCTATCGTAAACCAGCTTTTCGGGAAGCGAAGTTACGCTTAAAGAAGATACGTAATAATAAGATTTTTTATTAACGGATCTGTTCGGCTCTTTTCCTTCGTAAATCTCCCTAAATACTCTTACAAACGCGCCCGGCGCAATGTTTACGGAATCTCCGTAAAGCAGAATTTCCTTTTGTTTTTCGGTCAAATTATTTTCAAAAGTTATTTCGGTAACGTTTCCGAGAAGTTTCTTTACCGATTTTATTCCGTTGCCGAACCCGAAATAGTTTACAGCGAAATCCCCGACGGTCATTTCGTCGCTGAAAGTTGCTTTGCTTTCACCCGAAAGATATACTCTTGCCGTGTTTTTTCCGCTTATGACAACGTTTCTTTCCGTATCGAGTATAAATTCAAGTTCCATTCTCGCGGCGGAAGTATCGTCAAGTTCAACC
>JAGCZN010000119.1 GCA_017959995.1 Clostridia bacterium | reverse complement strand
TGCGAAAAGAAAACAATAAATGATAAGAGAGGTAAAAGGTATGAAAAAAAGATTTTTATGCGCAATTATGTGTATAATAACCGGGCTTGCTATCATGATTCCTACGGCGGGTTGCGGCAACGGAAAAAAGGGCGATAGCGGCGTTGTACGCGTAGTTGCCCACCAAGGTCAGGATTCGTTCCTGGAACCCTTCTTTGAGGCGTTTATGGAAGAGAATCCGGATATCAGGGTAGAAGGTCTGTACGGCGTGGATCAGTATCAGGAACTGGAAACGAACACTCCTCCCGATCTTCTGTTTATAGGTACCGGCCAGTTGGCGGATTACCCTCAGGTATTTGAGGATATAAACGTTGTGCTTGACGAATATTACAATAACGACGCGGAAAAAATTGCGCAATTCAAAGCGCAGTTTATAGAGGGTTTGCTCGATTGCTGCACGTATCAGGATAAATTGATGATAATACCCAACAACGTGAACGTAGGTCTTTTGTATTACAACAAAGATCTGTTCGACGCCGCGAATATCCCTTATCCCGACGATACCTGGACGCACGAAGATTTCATACGGGTAGGCAAGGCGCTTACGAAGCAGGATGGAAACGGCAATTACGTTCAATGGGGCAGCAGCACCACCGGCGGATGGTGGGGAGAATACCTTATTTACGTTCGTCAGTACGGCGGAGAATTTTATGAGGCAGACGGCGTAACCCCCGCCATGAACAGCCCCGAATTCAAACAGGGTATTGAATTTTTCAAAAACAAATGCGTAGGCGAAAACAAGTTTGCCCCGAATCCCGGCGATACCACTACGGGAGCGGGCGCGCTCGGCGGATTTATTTCCCGCGCTACCGCAATGGAATTCGGCGGCCATACCGGCAACTGGGTGAGTTATAACGCTCTTTCCGGCTTTAATTGGGACGTTGAAGTACTGCCCACACCGGTAGGTAAGCCTGACGCAAAGGGCGGCGAACTTGCGCTTGAAGGATGGGGTATTGCCAAAAACTCCAAAAACAAAAATGCCGCTATGCGCCTTTTAGAGTACCTTTATACGGAAGCGGGTACCGAGTTGTTCTCCGTATCCGGCAAACTTATGCCCACCAAGGCCTTCAAAGAAAAAGTTCTTTCCACGCCTAAATCGGAACGCACGGCTCCGCAAAACATGGAAGCGGTGTTCAAAGAAATGGAACGCGGTATTCCGCTGCCTGCTAACCCCAATTTCACTTACTGCGCTCAGGCTCCCGTATGGAATAATATCCAAAACTACCTGAACGGCACTATGAATTACGATCAATTTGCAACGGCAAGCATCACCGCAATCAACAACTACGTATTAACTCAACAATAGTTAAAACTTTTTGCCCCCTTGCCGGTTTTTCGTAGATCGCGCAAGGGGGCGCAACGTTTGGGCAAAGGAAATATTATGGATAAAAAGAATATTCCCGTCTTAAAAGAAAAAAGTTTTTGGAGCAGATTCCGCCACTCTCCGTTGTTCGGCTTCTTGTGTTTTTGCGGGCTGTCCATAGTGGGGTATCTCGTTTTTTACGTGTATCCCGCGGCCAGAACGCTTTTTCTCAGTTTTACCAACAAGCGGATAGGAATAGACGAATACGAAATAGTGGGGTTCAGAAACTTTCTGACCATATTCAAGTACGAGGTAAATTTCGGCAGGGCAATAAAGCAATCGTTCGTTTACGCCGTAGGAAGCGGCGCGATAACGCTTGTACTTGCGCTTATAGCCGCGTTGTTACTCAATTCGAACGTGCGCGGCGTAGGGTTTTTCCGCGTCGTTCTGTTTTTGCCGTTCGTTATCCCCGCGTTTGCCGCCGCGGCGATGTTCAAGGGGCTTTTCGACCCGAATAACGGCATTATAAATACGGTTTTATACAATCTTTTCGGAATACAGGGGCCCGGTTGGTTCAAATCGGAAAAAACCGCGCTTTTTACTATGATTCTCATGAGCGTGTGGGGCTTCGGCGTGCAGATGCTTATTTTTCTTGCCGCCCTTCAGAACGTTCCTTCGGAACTGTACGAAGCCGTGGAACTTGACGGCGGCGGCAAATTCAGGAAATTCCTGCACGTTACTTTGCCTTCGATCTCGCCGATGCTTTTCCTTAACGTTATACTGGTTACCATAAACGGAATGAAATCGTTCAACGCGGGGTTCCTTATCGGGGGAAACACGGGCGATCCTAATTATTCAACTTTGTTGTATCCCGTAATGATCTATTCAACGGCTTTTACCGATAAAATGCGTATAGGTTACGCAAGCGCCCTCGCCTGGATATACTTTATTATTCTGCTTGTCTTAACGGTCGGGCAGTTCGTTCTCAGCAAATTTTACGTTAAGAAAGAGGATTAACTATGTACGAAGCCCGAAAAACCATCGTTCAACCGAAAAATCCTACGCGTAAGATAAAACGCGGAAAAATCTTGTGGAAGTCTTATATATATTTCAGCCTGATACTTTTGTCGGCGCTGGTTATCGTTCCGTTTTTTTATCTGATAGTCACGTCGATGAAACCGCTTGAAGAAATAGCCACGCCCACGATGCAGATATTCCCCAGAAAATTTGCGTTTATAGAAAACGTGAAAGTGGTTTTCAATACAAAAAATTACAACTATTTACGCGCTTTCGGAAATACGATGTTCGTATTTTTAATGAAAACGGCGGGCGTTATTATAACGTGCTCGGTTGCGGCATACGGCTTCGCCCGCTTTAAGTGCAAACTCAATTCAATAGTATTTATGGCTTTTATAGCGGTATTGTTTTTGCCGGGCGAAATATTGAATATCCCGTTTTTCGAGATGATGGTAACGCTTAACATCCGTTACGATTCGGCGTATTTACCCATGTGGCTCGGCGCGTGGTTCGGCATAGATATAACCACCATATTTTTATTCAAACAGTTTTTCGAGTCGATCCCTTCCGAACTCATCAATGCCGCCAAAATAGACGGTTGTAATGAATTACAGGCTTTTCTGCGCGTTATCCTGCCGCTTTCCAAACCCGTTATAGCCACGAACGTTATATTGTATTTTGTGGGAACTTATAACGATATATACGGCCCTACTCTGTACGTGCGCGCAAACGATTACCCCGGAAAACTCGTATCGCAAACGGTAGGCATTTTCGAGGGGATGTTCAACGCCGGCAGCAGAGATTATCTCGTGCCGTACAATTACGTTTCAGTCGTCACACTCGTATCCATACTGCCCACGCTCGTTTTCTTCGCCAGCGCCCAGAACGCTTTCGTGGAGAGTTTCGTAGGCAGCGGACTTAAAGGTTAAATAAAAAATTCGGAGTTAAAAATGAAAAAAATCGTATGCTTGTTTTTGGTGGCGGTATCGCTTTTCGCGTCAAGCGTGGGTTGCGCCGGCAAAAAGGGTAAAGGAAATTATTCACAGAAAAATATAGCGCAGGTCGATCAGATGCCGGACAGGGCTTCGAACTATAAATTGATCGACTTCAAAGCCAAGGCGGAAGAGGCGGACCGCATTCTTTACGACTTTGCCAACAGTGAAGAAAACCAGCCGTACAACAGAGAAACAATGGGCCCGATCGGATTTTGGGACGACAGAAGTTTCCCCGGAACCCGTTATTTCGGTTTCCCCTCGTATATTGCCGGCCCGAACAGAGGTCAGGGCGGGCAGGAAGGCCTTTGCGTGCTTGCTTCGCTGTGGGCGTCCTCTGCAATAGGCATTGATAAAAGCGCGCAGAAGTTCGGCGATAAAACCTATAATTTTATAGAAATGTCGAAAATGTTTCTCGGAAACGAACCGAACAATTTCATTTTGGACAACATAAGAGGAAGAACCGGTCAAACGTTCTGGTATGAAATTTATCCTCAACTTCTGTTTATACATCTGCACGAGATGTATCCCGATGAAACGTGGATGGAAGAAATAATCCTTACCGGAGCGGAAAAATGGCATAACGCCCTTCCTTATTTTAAGGATTATAACGGCAACGTCAGTTTCGAGTTCAAATCTTTCGATTTTTCCGTAAACAAACCGCTTATAGGTTCCGATTGGAACGAACCGCCCAACGGCGGCCTTGCAATGATATTCTATTACGCGTATATGCTTTCCGGCAACGCGGAATATCTTGACGACGTAAAGTTCGTGCTCGACTATTTGCAGAAATGGGAAAAGAATCCTTATTACGAGATTATGCAGAATTACGCGCCGTACGTAGCGGCAATAATGAACGCGTACCACGGAACGAATTACGACGTTCAGAAGTTTGCGAATTCGGCTTTTGAATGCGGAAGCGATTTTAACGGTTCGGCAGGGATAGTAAACTCAAAATGGGGCGATTACGACGCTTACGGACTGTTCGCCTTCGAATACAATCAGTCCACGGGAAGCGGCTACGCCTTCGCAATGGAAACGTGGCATCTTGCCGCAATGCTCGCCCTGACCGCAAGATACGATCCGCGGTTTGCCGACGACATAGGCAAGTACTTTATGCACATGGCAAACAGTTCGCGCTTGTTTTACGGCGACGAACTCCCCGCGGAAAACCAGTCCTGCTCCGTCGCGCCGTGCGATCCGAACAGGGCGATAGCCTACGAGGGCGTAAGAACGGCTTACGGAAAAATTTCTCCTTACGCTATGGGCGATCAGTTATCCAAAGGGTGGGGCGGAGATACCGATTACGGTATATACGGCGGAGTACACGTGGGGCTTATGGCTTCTATAATAGAAAAAACGGAGATCGACGAGATTCTCCGCGTGAACCTCAGTCGTTTGGATACTTTGCGCACGGGCAACGAGGAATTCTTCCTGTATTACAACCCGTATGACGAAAAAAAGACCGTAAATCTGGAAGTTACCGGAACGAAGAAGCTTTACAACACGGTAACCGCCGCCGTTATAGCAAAATCCGCAAGCGGTAAAGTAAAAATAGAAATTCCGGCAAAAAGTTCGGTTATCGTTGCGGTTTTACCCGCCGATGCCGAAATAACCGAAAAAGACGGTTACGTTTACTCTAACGGCGTAGTTATTGCCAACAGGCGGCCGGCGGTAAACGTTCTCACTCCCGAAAAGCCGAAAAGGGCGCTTACTTCAAAAACGAAAGTCACTTTTTCCTTCGAAGAAAGGCCGGGCGACAAGATAGTGAATATGACCGTAACTTTGGGCGGAAAAGAATTGTACAGCGGAAAACCGATAACCGAACTCGAAATAGGCAATCCGAGCATGGAAAAAGGCGTGTACAATCTCGTTGCGGAGGTTAAAACGGCTTCCGGATTAAAGGATATAGCAATGCAGCGCGTACGGAAGATGTAGGGGAGATACGAATATGAACGACGTTGAATTCAGAAACAAACTCGTTGCCGCTTACGATATAGCCAAAAAACAAGTAATAGGCGACACTTTCAAAAAACTCCGCATGGAATTTTTCTGTAAGAATTACTTTCCGGATCCCGAATGGAGCGTAGGTCCGTTCGAAACGGATGAAAGCCTTACGTATACGAAAACGGAGCAGATTCCCGATCCTACGGGCATAGGCTGGCGGTCGGGTTTTATATTCAATCCTTCGCTTCTCGTTGAGAACGATACGCTTTATCTGTTTTATCGCGCGGCGGTAAAAAAGGAAAGTTTGTGTTCCCGTATAGGGCTTGCCGTATATAACGAGGGCGAAGGCTGGAAGGATTGCGGCTGTAATCCCTTGATATATCCGACCGAGGACGACGAAATATTGACCATAGACGATCCGAAGGTGTACAGGGCAAACGGCAAATACTCTATGTTTTACAACGGCGGCTATTACCCCGACCGTGATACGGCTGAGAAATACGGCAAAAAAACCGATGAGGTTTGCGTAAACGTAAAACTTGCGGTAAGCGAAGATAAACTTCATTGGGAAAAGAAAGGCGTTGTGGTGCCGTTGGAAATTTCCCGCCTTTGGGCAAAGGGCGCGGTTATTCCGAGAGACGGAGAGGGCAACGCCGTAAAGATCAACGGCGAATATTATATGTTCCTTTCCGAAGGGTGCGGCGGCAGACAATACGTCGGGTTTTCAAAGGATATGGAGAATTGGACTTTCAGGCAGATAGATTATCTTTTGCCAACGGGCAACGTGAACATCATTCACGAGGTGGCTTGCTGTATAGTTACCGGCGCCGATAAATTCGTTCTCGATTATTTCTATTCGGATAAAGAGGGGGCATATCACGCAGGGCAGGCGCTCTACTCGATAAGCGATCCGTTCCGCCAGACGGATACGCACGTAGGCGGATCTCTTGCCTGGGGAGGTTTGAGCGTGTATAAGGGAAAATGGATTTTTCCGCAGGGTTGGAATTCTCCCGACGATAAAGAGGAAATGTATTTTTATACTTGTCCGTTAAAAAAATAACAGGAAACATCAACGATGAAAAAAAAGACTGACGAATTTTTCGGCGACGGGTTTTTCGAATGGCAGTACAGCAAAGAGAGAAAAGAGGTATGGGCTACCCGTTGTTATAATCCGGATCTGTATTGGGGCGGGTTCAAAAAACCCATACCCGCCGATTACGAACTTCCGTCCTGGGCGATAAAGGGTTTTACAAAATACGAGGGCAATCCTATTTTTATGCCCGATCCGAACGGTTGGGATTGCGGATTCCACAGCGGCGGCGTTCATAACGGCAGCGTGGTGTTTCACAACGGTAAATATTGGTATCTTTACCGCGGAGAACGCCCCTATCATAAAATAGAAGCAAAAGAGATTTCCGGTGATATAGCCTTGAAAATAGACTATATATGCGATATAGGCGTTGCGGTAAGTGACGACGGCATTACGTTCAGCCGGTATAAGGGCCCGCTTTTCCGTGAGGGAGAGGATGAAAAATACAGTTTTGAAGACGTGTGCTGCGTCCGTTACGACGGAACGTATTATCTTTTCTGTAACCGTTGGGATTGGTCGAACCCCGTAGATCCGAAGCACAGCGGAATTTTTCTGGCAACTTCAAAAGATCTTCTGTGTTGGCAAAAACGCGGGCTCGTATTTCCGAACGCAACGAGAATGCACAGAAACGCCTGCGTTCTTCAAACGCCCACTAACGACGCCGTTCGCTGCAACGGTAAATTCGTAATGTATATTAACGACGGGCTTATCGCATATTCCGACGATATGATAAACTGGAAAAGCGAAGAGATACCCATCAGGTGGTCCGGCGGCGAAGGGTGCTTTGCGCTTGCGGATTTTTCAAAAGAAAATCCCGACGATATAATACTGTTTACAGGCGGGCACCACACCGGCCATTTCTATGCGATAGGCGAGGTGTTATTGAGTAAAACAAAACCCGAACTTCCGAGGGATGTGCTGTATCGCCCCGTGCTCTGCGCCGAAGAAGCCTACCCGTGGGAGTACGGCTATTCAACGGAAGGCAAACCTATTTCCGATTGGCGGGATACGGTGTTTTTTACCGGCATGACCAAATTGGGCGACAGGTTGGCCGTTTATTACGGCGGAAGCGAATATTATACGTGCCTTGCCTTTTCAGATAAAATATTTTGACCGTAAACGAAAGAGGGAATGAAAAAGTTGAAAAGAATTTTTTATCCGTTGCTTGCCGCAATGTTCGGTATTTCCGCGGCATTTACTTCTTCATGCGGTGGCGATAAAGTTATAGACGTATTTATCCTTGCAGGGCAAAGCAATATGGAAGGATACGCAGCGGGGTCGTCTCTCGACGCGAAGTACAAGCACGACTATCCGAACGTAAGGATGTATTACGTCGGTTCAGACGAAGCAAATAACGGCGAAATGCGCAAGTGGACCACGGTGAAATTCGGCCAGGGCGCAAATAAAAAATACGATCATTTCGGCCCCGAATTGGGCATGGCCGAAGTAATGTGGAATTCCGGAAAGAATATTGCGTTTATAAAATACGCTTTCGGCGGCAGCGCGATATACCAGAAAGAAGGCTTTAACCATATCACAGACGGCGAAGGAAATAAGATCGCCTGCCCTAATTGGCACGGAACGTGGGACGGCGCCACCGCGGGAGATTTTTACGAGGGGTTGTTCAGTACGGTCAATACCGCCGTTTCCGAGTTGAAATCAAAAGGATATCTGCCCAGAATCCGCGGTTTTGTATGGATGCAGGGCGAAACGGACGGGGAGATTCAGTTCAATGACGGAACACATAAAGGCGCGGATAATTACGAACATAATCTTACGGAACTGTTTAGCGCCGTGCGGGCGGAACTGAACGAGCCCGGTTTGCCGATAGTTTTCGGCGAAATTTACGAATACAGCCAACCTTTGAGTATAGAACAGGGCGGCAGGGGAAGAGATATTGTAGCCGCGCAGAGAAACGTGGGTAATTTACCTGATAATTATCTTGTAAACACAGGAGATCTCGTTATAGACGCATCTGTGGATCCGTGGCATTGGCAGGGGCAAAGCGCAAGGCTTTTGGGCGTTAGATTCGGCGAAAAAATGTATGAAGCGGTTTATATGAACGCAACCGGCAACCAAACGGAATATAAGAAAGGCGAGGTGTACGGTAAAGTTTTCGATAATTACGGAAATCCCGTTTCCGGGGTAACGGTGTCGGCGGGTAATCAAATAACGCAAACGGATGGCGACGGATCGTATCTGATATCCGTCAACCGGGCGACGGATAACGTCATTTTATTTGAAAAGGAAGGTTTCGGCAGCGTAACGCGCCTCGTGCGGGCAAACAGATATAAAAACGGAAAACTTCGGAACGTAGAGAGTTTTATGCACCGCAAAGCTACGATCGAAGGCATCGTAGAGACCGAAGAAGGTTCGCCTCTTTCCGGTGTGTCCGTCGTTTGCGGATCGCAGCGCGTAATCAGCGATGAAAACGGAAGATACGTTTTGAGCGTGTTTCCGGAAGTGTTTTCCGCCAACGCGAAGTACGAGATCGTTTTTTCAAAGGACGGTTACTCCTCCGCCGTGTATACGCACACTTTCGGATATACCGCAAAAACGATCGGATACGATACGGATCTGGGAGTGTTAAAGTTAAACGGAAAAGCGTGAAAAAGGTGCGTGTTTATGAAAAAAGCCATATATTTTATATTGACGTCGATAATTTGTTTCGCCGCGTTTTTCGGCGGCTGTACTGCGGGGAATAAAATGGAAAACGAAATTACAAACAGCGAAAATGGCGGGAAAAAATTAAATTTATACGGTAGAAATTATTACAACGGCGAACAAGGGGCCGACGAATTTATAAACGTAATGTCCGGCTTTGAAGTGAGATTTTCCGGCACGTGTTTAACCGCGGAGATGAAGTCTTTGCCCAAAAGACAAAACGGCGCCGCCGACGCACCTAAATTTACGGTATGGTCGGTTTTTGTAGACGGCGCAAAGGATCCTTTTGAAAGGAGTATCTCCGTGGATAATAAGGAGTGGGAAACGGTTACCGTAGTTTCCGGTCTGCCTGACGGCGAACATACGGTAAAGGTGCTTAAAACAGACGATCCTTTGATCTCGTCTTGTTACGTGCGCAATTACGGAACGGACGGAAAATTTCTCGACGCGCCGAAACGGCCGTCGCTGAAGATAGAATGTTTCGGCGATTCGATCACGTCCGGAGGAGATAATATCCCGTTGGCGGAAGGAGAACCGTATTTAGGCATGGATCCGAAGCACTGCAACGGCGGCGCTACGTATATATCGTATACCGCGTACGAGCTGAATGCCGAACTTAACGTGTTCGCGCAAATCGGTATTCCCCTTACCGGGGCGAGCGGGGTTGCAAACGTATATTCGCGCATAAGTCCGCAAAGGGGCACTGAATGGCAGATGAAAAAATTTGTTCCGGATATAGTGGTAATAGGGCTCGGCACGAACGACAGGCGGATAGATCCGAGCATGAACGCATACGTTGACGCCTGTAAAAGTTTTGTAAATACTCTTTCTGTCGAATACGGAGATACCGCAAAAAAGATACGGTATATATTGGTTCACGGCTTTATGGACGACGGTACCGCCACGATAGGCGATAAAATACAAGCCGCAGTAAACGACCTTGACGCGGAAGGATTCAGGATTTGCCGTTTACAGTTTCCCGAAGCGTCAATAAAGGGAAGCAACGGGAAGTTGCACTATGCGGATCAGGCGCCTTATTGGAACGGCCATCCTCTTTGGAACGAACACAAGGCGGCAAGCGAATTGCTTACGGAACAGATACGCAAACCGGCGTATTAGGAATATTCTGTACGCGTTCCTTATTACCATTCTTTTTACTGTTTTTATTTCCGGGCACGAGAAGAAATTTTCGGCCCGGAATTTTATATAAAATATTCAATAAACCGTTTCCGTACCCGAATTATAAAAACAAAAGCAAAAAAATACTTTTTTTTAACAAAATCATATATTGTTTTTTCTCGTAAATTATGTTAAAATTACTCCATAACTAATTATATTTTTTATATATTTCATTGATTCTCAGGCAGAATCAAAAGGAAACAACGGGTGATGAGATGAACGCATCTGAAAAACGTTTGAACAAAAACTTTCACGTGGAGATCATACCGCCAAAGCAGGAAAGCGAAAATCTGGAAGCCGATTTGAATCTGTTTGCCTCAAAGCTCGAACGCGTAATCGAAAGCGGGTTTACCGCTTCGATCACGGACAACGCGATGGGCATACTTGCCTTTCAGGGGCATGAGTGTATAGAGGAACTCGGCCTTCGGATAGATCCCGAAAAAGTACTTATACATCTCAATACGTTTCACACGATTAAAAATCTTGACGAAATACTTGCGTCGTGTATGCGTTTGGGTATTCGCTCCGTGCTTGCGATAAGCGGCGACGGTTCAACCCGTTTGCCGAAGTTGTGCCCCGCAGACGTTGGATGCGAAAACGCGTTATCCGTAACGTCGGTAGAACTTATATCTTATATACGAAAGAACTATCCCGAATTCCGTATAGGCGTGGCGTTCAACCCGTACGAACCGGAGAAACATGAGTTTGAGAAACTTGACAGAAAGTTATCGGCCGGGGCGTCTTTCGTAATCACGCAGCCTATCGTTGATAAAAATCCGGTTATCGACAAACTTTTGAACGATTATGCGGGATTATCCGTGACCATTGAGGCGTGGATGTCAAAAAAACTTTATCTTTTATCGGACGTGGTCGGATACCCCATTCCCGAGGACGCCGAATACGATCCGATCGCCACTCTTGAAAAACTTCGGGGTCTGTATCCCCAATGTGGTTTCTATCTTTCGCTTCTCGGTTTCAAAACGCAGTATCGGTTGATAGAAGAAATGGCCTGAAAATACGCAGAGGAAGGATCAGTATGAAAATAGTTGTGTGCATAAAACAGGTGCCTGCAAGTAACGACGCGAAGATCGATCCCGAAACCAAACGGATCGTGCGCGAAGGAAGCAAGGCTATCGTCAACCCTTTCGATCTGTATGCAATCGAGGAGGCGATTGCGATCAAAGAACGCACGGGAGGCGAAATCATTGCCCTTACGATGGGCCCCGAAAAAGCCAAAAACGCGCTGAAGGAAGCGTTATCCATGGGCGTTGACCGCGCGATTCTTTTAAGCGACAGGGCCTTCGGCGGATCCGATACGTGGGCAACGAGTTACGCCTTGGCAAAGGCGATAGAAACGATAGGTGACGTTGAGTTGATACTTTGCGGAAAACAGGCGGTAGACGGCGACACGGCGCAAGTCGGGCCGGGTATAGCCGAAAAACTCAACGCACGGCAAGCCGCAAACGTATGGAAGGTCGAAAAGATAGAAAAGCGTTCCGTCACGGTAAAACGTATCAACGAGCGCGGCTGGGATTTGGTCCGGCTGCAGTATCCGGCGTTATTGACCGTAGTAAAAGATATAAATACGCCCCGTATTCCCAAACTGCGCGACGCGCTGATTGCGGAAAAAGCGGAGATACCGATCTGGAAACCTTGCGACGTCGGCGCCGATCCCGATTTGATAGGTTTGAAAAATTCGCCTACGCAGGTCGTTCGTACTGCGCCGCCCGCGGCCCGGAACGCGGTTACTTTGAAAATAGACTGTAAGCCTGAAGAAGCGTCCGACAGATTCGTTAAAGAATTATTGAAACGAAAGCTTATATAAGGGGTGATCCGAATGAAACTGCTAAACGAACAGGATAAATTGAATTATAAAAACGTTTGGGTATTGGCGGAATTTACTCCCGAAGGCGACGTGCACGGCGTATCTTTCGAACTGTTGGGAGTCGCCCGCGAAATTGCGGCCGATCTCGGTTGCGAGGTTTGGGCCGTTGCGCCGGTAAGTGAAATCACCCCCGCTTCGTACGCGCTTATCCACTACGGCGCGGATAAGATTTTAGCCATAGAAGACGAACGCTTCAGATATTTCAACGACGAACTTGAGTGCAACGTGTTGGACAGGTTGGTACGCAAATATCGCCCCGAAATACTGCTCGGTGCGGCAACGAGCGCGGGTCGGGCCCTTATGCCTCGCTTGGCAAGTAAACTGCATTGCGGCCTTACCGCCGACTGTACGGAACTTAATATAGATAGGGAAACGGGCGAACTTTTGCAGACGCGCCCGGCTTTCGGCGGGAATATAATGGCTACCATACGCAGCGGAAATTTCAGGCCGCAGATGGCAACCGTACGCCCCAAAGTGATGAAGGCGCTTAAAGCCGACTACGCAAGAAAGGGAAGCGTTATACGCGAAACGGCAGAAAACGGGGATTCCGTAAATATCAAAGAGGTAATCGAAGCGGTAACGGATATTCAAAACGCCGTTAATTTAAGCGACGCAAACGTTATCGTATCGGGAGGCAGGGCAATGAAAGGACCGGAAGGTTTTAAGCTTATCGAACGACTTGCCGAACGTTTGGGCGGGGCCGTAGGGGCAAGCCGCGCGGCCGTGGATAACGGATGGATATCTTATCCGCACCAGGTCGGCCAGACCGGCCAGACGGTGCAGGCCGATCTGTATATAGCCTGCGGCATTTCGGGGCAGATACAGCATCTTATCGGAATGCAGTCATGCAAAACCATAGTTGCCATCGATACGGACGATACTACCCCTATGATGCAGATGGCGGATATAGCGATAAAGGGAGATCTGTTCGAAGTGATCCCGGAAATCATAAAAATACTCGAAAAAAAAGAAATCAACAAAGGAGAGAATTGAAATATGATTATAGTAGGCGAAAAACTGAACGGTTCAATCAAATCCGTGGCTCAGGCCATTCAAAGCCGTAACGCTGAGTTCGTGCGGGATCTGGCAACGCGTCAGCTTGAAAGAAGGGCGGATTATATCGATATATGTTCCGGCGTGCCCGAGCGGGACGCCGAAGTGCTCGGTTGGATGATCGACCTTATTCAAACGGACCATCCCGACGTGCGTTTCAGTATTGACAGTTCCAATCCGGATACGATACTTTCCTGTATGCAAAAGTGCAGGAATCCGGGAATGATAAACTCCGTTTCGCTCGAAACCGGCAAAATAGAGAAAATCCTGCCCGTTGCCGCCGAAATGAAGGGGTGGAATATCATAGCGTTGCTGATGGATAATAACGGCATACCGGAAACGGTTGAAAAACGCATGGAAAACTTTGAAAATTTAATTGCAAAGACTAAAGAATTCGGCATAGCCGAAAACAGGCTGTTCATAGATCCGCTCGTATTCAGCGTGGCTACCACGCCCGAAAGTTTTCTTAATTTCATCAATACGTCAAAACAAATACGTGAAACCCATCCCGATATTCATATCATAAGCGGACTTTCAAATATATCGTTCGGCTTGCCTTACAGAAAGGCGATCAACCACGCTTTTCTTATAGGCGCAATGCTCAACGGTATGGACAGCGCTATAATGGATCCGTTGAACGCCGATATGCTCGGCGGTATATACGCAACGGAAGCCCTGACCAATCTTGACGAATACTGCATCGAATATCTCGAAGCCTATCGCGACGGAATGTTCGGCGCTTGACGAAACGCGAAATCCGCCGTTAAATAAAACGTTCGGCCGTCCGTTTACACGGGCGGCCGTGTTTTTACGGTTTTTTACGCGGCGTTCGCCGCGGCGGAAACGTAAAATGAAAGATTTGTTTTTTAACGGTTGACAATAAGCGCGGGATGATGTAAAATTCAGTAATAAAACCAGGAGAAAAAATATGAAAAAATTCGGTTGGGCAGTGATAGGCTGCGGAAATATTGCCCGTGGGGTAGCAGGTGAAATAATCGGAAGCGAAAACGGCAGAATAGTTTCCGCGTGGAACAGAACGGAATCGAAAGCCGTTGAATTTTGTGAGATTTACGGGGGTAAACCCTGTCGGAGCATCGAGGAAGCCGTCACAGCCGAGGGCGTTGACGGCGCCTACGTCGCAACAACGCACGATAAGCACGCCGAGTTTACCAAAATATGTATCGAAAACGGGATCCCCGTGGTGTGTGAAAAACCGTTCGCGGTGAACCTGAAGGAGGCTGAAGAAGTGTTTTCTTTTGCGAAAAAGAAAAACGTTTACGTTTCCGAAGCGATGTGGACGTGGCACAATAAAACCGCTAACGTTGTGCGTAATTGGGTAAAAAACGGGCGTTTAGGCGAGATAAAAGGGGTTTTTGCTTCATACGCCTGGCCTATGATCAACGACGGCAACTATAATAAAAGGCTTACGGAACCGTCGCTTATAGGCGGGGCGCTTTTGGATATAGGTATTTATCCCGTACGATACGTTTACGAAATTTTCGGAATGCCCTACCGTATAACGTGCCGCGGCGACGTTGTTGGCGGCGTTGATCATAATGAAAAAATAGAAATGGACTACGGTTCGTTCAAAGCCGAAATAACCGTTTCAATAAGAAGCGACGAGGGCGAATACTTTATCGTTGAAGGCTCCGAAGGAAGGATAGACGTTCCCCTTTTCCACATGGCGAGGGAGGCTACTCTTTCGGGCAGGTTTAACGAAAAGTTCAACGACGGCGAAAAGTATCTTTACGGTACGCAGATGAGAAACGCGGCGGAAGAGATTTCGGCCGGAAAAAAAGAAAGCGCGTTCTGCCCCGAAAAAAACACGCTTGACACCATGCGGCTGCTTGACGAGTGCCGCAGGCAAATGGGCGTGGTTTATCCTAGTGAAAAATAAAAGTTTATCGTAGCGCCTCGTGGTTTTCATCATATCGGAACGACTAAAAAGATTTGTGATAAAATTGTGAATAAATTGTTGACAAATTGTGATAATGGTTATATAATATATACAAATGAAACGCTGAATGGAAACAGAAACCGAAAAAATACAAGCGTTTCGAAGGTGAAATTATGAAAATATTGAAAAGGTTGACGTTTATGCTTGCGGTAGTTTTGGCTTTCGGCGCGTTCGCCGGTTGTTACGTGGTAAACGGCGGCAAGATAGACAAGGTAAAAGGCACTTATATTCTGGACGTTTTTTCCCGTTCGTACCCGCCTGAAGAGGGTGAAGAAGAAGGCGTAAAGCACGATTATATCAAAGAGAGAAAAATTACGGAGTATCTCGTGATAAGCGACGCGGAAATAAAAGACGAAACCGATAAGATCAGAGGCTTCGGGCAAGGCTATATCGTGCGCAAAGAGGGCGACAAGGAAATTTTCGCCGCGAAGATAACCTTAACGTTCGAATACGACAACGAAGAAGAGGAAAACATAAATTACGTGGGGTTCAAGGGTAGCGTTACCGGGCAGGATAAGTTTGCCGTAAACACCAAAAAACTTTTCGGAAACGTCACGCTCAACAAAACGTTGCCGAACGTTTTCCAGCGCGGATATACCGATACTTTCAAATATAAAAAACTCAACGCAAAAGCCGATCTGTCGTACGTTACCAAAAAACTCGGTGAATTTACCGTTCTTGAAGAAACAGACGTTATATGGGATATTGCGGTAGGCAATTAAAGCAGCGCCGGAAATAATATCTCAACCGAAAGCGCCGTTTATGCGATATAAACGGCGCTTTTATTTGTTGTTATAAAGATTATAAAGGCGGCGGCTCTTATTAAAAGAGCCGCCGCGGTTTGCCTTACGGTATTTACCGAAAATCAAACTCTTTCCGCAAGGATCTTCTTTTCGTATTTTTTCACTTCGTCAAGCCATTCAAGGCCTACGCCGGCGTTTTTCTTTGCGCAGTAGTAATCCCATACGAGCGAGAACGGCGAAGCTTTGAATTCTTCCTTCCAGGCAAGGCGGGAAGAAACGTCGCCGTCGTTTTCAATTTTCTTTTCGGTGGCAACGGGCTGAAGGAGCGCCGCGAGAATAGCTTTGCGGGTGTTGCGCATGCCGATGACCCACGCCGAAACGCGGTTGATGGACGCGTCGAAATAGTCGGTGGCTATATAGGTGTCCTGCAATTTGTTCATGCGGACGAGTTCTTCGAATATGGCGCGCGTTTCGTCGTCAAACCCCACAACGTGGTCGGAATCCCAGCGAACGGGGCGCGTAACGTGCAAAAGCACGGATTTATTGAAGGCGTATATTCCGGAGAGCATGGCCGAAACGGTCTGCGTAGGGTGGTAATGTCCGGCGTCCAGCGTCATTATAACGTGATCTTTTTTCGCGTTCATAACGTAGCCCATGCAAAACTCGTGCGAGCCGACCGTGTAGGATTCCACGCCTATGCCGAACACTTTGGATTCTATTCCGTCTATAACGTCTTTTACGTCCTCGGTGGCGGCGAAGATCTCGTCGTACGACTTTTTAAGGCGCAGCCTCGGGGCAAGCGTATCGAACGGTATTTCTTTGTCACCGTCGGGCGTCCAATGGTTGATAACGCATTTTTTACCCGTTTTATCCGCGAAATACTGGCCTATTCTGCGGCAGGCTATACCGTGGCGCACCCAGAATTTGCGCGTGTTTTCATCGGCGCAGGATAGGGTGCCGGCGGAAGTGCTTTTCGGATGGGCAAAATAAGTGGGGTTGAAGTCAAGCGCCATATCTCTTTCGTTTGCCCACTTTACCCATTTGTCGTAATGTTCGGGTTTTATCTCGTCGCGGTCAACGAATTTATCCGCTTCCATATAACTTGCGTGAATATTCATGCGCAGCGTTCCGGGTATGAATTTCATTGCCTCGTCGATATCCGCGCGGAGTTCGTTGCCGTTTCTCGCTTTGCCGGGGTAGTTGCCCGTGGTTTGTATGCCGCCGGTAAGGGCTTTATTCTCTTTAAGCTCGGTCCCCCCAACGTCGTCTCCCTGCCAACAATGCATGGATATAGGCGTTTTATCGGCAATTTCTATAGCTTTATCAACGTCTATGCCGTATTGGGCGTAATACGCTTTGGCAAGTTCATAAGCTTTTTTCACGTCGTACATAATATACCTCTCACGATTATTTGAATATATTTTAACACAAAGCCGCCGATAAAACAAGTTAAATCGCGATGCGTTTCATCTATTCGCAAAATATTCCGTCGCGAAAGGGGGAAAGGTCAGTTGCGGAATTCCTTTTGCGCCACTACCCGTTCGCCATCCGCGCCGACGAGAACGGAATAAACCGTTTGTCCGTTTGCGTATCCCACGTACCAATAAGCGTTGCCGTTTTCAAAAAGAACGCGCGCAAAAATTTCGCCTTTCAGTTTTTTTCCCTCGTAAACGGCGTTTTCGCCTATCGCCGAAAACGCCGCGTCTATCGCCTTGCCGTATTCGCAAACGCCTTCCGGAAGGACTGACGCGAGCGTGGCGGAAACGTTTTTTTCGCCTTTGAGCGCAACCGTTATTTCCTTTTGCTTAAAAGCCTTTTCAAGCGGAATTACCGCGCGCATAACCGTATCCGCTTTAAGTTCCGGCGAGGCGGAATAGTTTTTGCCGTCTACGGTTATCGAAATCTCATAAGTGCCGTAAAACGCGGATAAAGACGATATTTTTATAATTATAACGGGCGTTCTTACGCCGGCGTATCCGTCGGAGATAAGCGGAATTTCCCGTTCCTCGGCATAGGCGGTGAACTCCAGCCCTTCGGCGTTTCCCGTTAAAATATCGGTTCTCAATTGGCTTACGTAATTCTTTTTGTCCTTTAAGCCGCACGCCGCAAACGATACGAGAACCGCTACCGAAACGAGCGCGCATACCAACCTTTTTAATTTCATATCGCACCTCTTTTTATTTATATTTTATTTTATGGCGAACTTTCCGAATTAAGAATATCCCGCCTAAATTATTTGCTTTCGTCGGCAAAGTATGGTATCATAAATCTTATAAAAAAGAGAGGCTTTACCGATGAAAGAACTGATAAGAAAAACAGCGTTTACGGCTTTGGCTGCGGCGGCGGGGGCGATACTTCTCGGAACCGCGGTTTTTATGCTGTTTTTTCCTTCAGCCGTTTCAGAGGGCGCCTACCGTATGGGCATGTATAAGGTTTCCGCAACTTTCGCCCGTAACGCTTACGAAAAGTACGGCGGTACGGATTCTTTGAAAATTCTCGTGGAAAGGGCGATTATTGCCGGTAAACACGATCTTACGGCCGATTACGCCCCCGTTTTTATAAACGACGCGGAATTCGATAAAATATGCGGGGAAGAAGACGGCAAAAATAAGGACGAACGCGTCGGCCGTTACCGTTATTACGTAACGGGAAACCTCGCGGTGGCGCAATATTTATGCGGGCAGCGCGAACGATCGCTTGAAACGGTAGTTATCCATACCGTGAAGTACGAGCGTTTCAACGCTTTGGAATACCTTCTTAAAGCCGTGATCGATGCGGGCGATAAAACTTTCGCCTCGGCGCTTCTTTCCGAAATGGAAGGGTTTTCCTTTGAGGGAGAGGAAGCGGAACTTCTTGAAAAAGACAAAAATATTTTACGGGCGTTTATAGGCTGAACCGCCTACGGACGCTCCGACTTCGGAGATAACTATGCATGAAAAAATCCTCGTCCTCGATTTCGGCGGACAGTATAACCAACTCATCGCGCGAAGGGTGAGAGAGCAACAGGTTTATTGCGATCTTATGCCGTTCGATATGCCCGTGGAAAAAATAAAGGCTTACGCGCCCAAAGGAATAATTTTTACGGGCGGCCCGAACAGCGTTTACGAAAACGGCGCGCCCACGGTGGATAAGCGGATTTTCGATCTTGGCGTGCCCGTTCTCGGAATTTGTTACGGCGCGCAGCTTATAGCGCATCTTCTCGGCGGCAAGGTGGCGCACGCCGATACGCGCGAATACGGCCGAATGGAGATAACCTGCGAAAAAGGCGACTTATTTGAGGGAATACCCAAAGATACCGTGGTGTGGATGAGCCATACCGATTACGTGGGAACGGTTCCGGAAGGGTTTGAGATAACCGCTTTTTCCAAAACCTGCCCCGTAGCTGCCATGCAGTGCGAAAAGCGCGGAATTTACGGCGTGCAGTTTCACCCCGAAGTAGTTCATACCAAAAACGGCACGGAAATTTTAAGAAATTTTCTCTACCGCGTATGCAAGGTCAAAGGCGATTGGACCATGTCCGACTTTTGCGAGGAACAGATCAAAAAAATCCGCGAGAAAACCGGAAGCGGAAAAGTGCTTTGCGCGATGAGCGGCGGGGTAGACAGCGCCGTTGCCGCAACGCTCGTTCATAAAGCGGTGGGCGACAGGCTTACCTGTATATTCGTGGACCACGGTCTGCTCCGCAAGAGCGAGGCGGATGAAGTGGTGCGCGTTTTCAAAGACGGGCGCGGAATGAACCTGATAAAAGTTGACGCGCAGGAAAGGTTTTTAAGCAAACTTGCGGGAGTATCCGACCCGGAAACAAAACGCAAGATTATAGGGGCGGAGTTCATAAAAGTATTTGAGGACGAGGCTAAAAAGATAGGCGCGGTTGATTTTTTGGTGCAGGGAACGATATATCCCGACGTGGTTGAAAGCGGCAAGGGCGGAACGAGCGCCAACATCAAATCGCACCACAACGTGGGCGGATTGCCGTCGGTAGTGGATTTTAAGGAAATAATAGAGCCGCTGAGAGATCTTTTTAAGGACGAGGTAAGGAAAGTCGGTTTCGAACTCGGTCTGCCCGAAAACGTGGTAATGCGCCAACCTTTCCCGGGGCCGGGGCTGGCCATAAGAATAATAGGCGATATAACCCGTGAAAAAATATCGGTATTGCAGGAAGCCGATTATATTTTCCGCGAAGAGATAGCGCTTGCGGCCCTTAACAACGAAATATGGCAGTATTTCGCCGTGCTGACTTCCATGAAAACGGTTGGCGTTATGGGCGACAGCCGTACTTATAATTATACGGTGGCGCTTCGCGCGGTAACGTCCGTAGACGGTATGACCGCCGATTGGGCGCGCATTCCGTTTGACGTTATGGAAAAGATAAGCAACCGTATCGTAAACGAAGTGAAGGACGTAAACAGAATAGTATACGATATAACTTCAAAACCTCCCGCAACCATAGAATGGGAGTAAAATGGATTTTAATGAAAAAACCGACGGCCGCCGCGCAGGTTAATGCGCGGCGGCCGTTTTTTCGTATGCGGTTTTATTTTTGGTATACGGAGCCTGAAGATATCAAGAACGCGCGGTCGATCTGGTCCGTAAGCATAACGCGGAACAAAGTATGCGGGAAGGTCATGTCAGACAGCGAAATAAGTTCGTTCGCCAAACGTTTTACCTCGCTTGAAATTCCGTAAGAGCCGCCTATAACGAAGGTTATTTCACCTACGCCCCTGTCTTTCAGCCGGGCGAGTTTTTCCGAAAATTTCTCCGACGAAAGTTTGCAGCCCTCTACGGCGGCGCAGATCGCGTAGCCGCAAATTTCTTTTTTCAGCCGCTCGCCTTCTTCAGTAAGCAGCTTTTCTTTTTCACTTTCGTTAGGCTCGGCGGAAAAATTTTCCTCCTTCACTTCTTTTACGGTAATTTCCGCAAAGCGCGAAATTCGTTTAACGTATTCTTCCACGGCTTCGGCGTAGTATTTTTCTTTGATTTTTCCGACGCAAAGTATTTTGATTTTAAGCATTTTACGCTCCGATATAGGTTATAAGATCGGTAATCCACATAAAAGCGCACGCCGCAATTCCTACGGCGGCATATATGAAAAACCGCTTTTTTGCGGGATTTGTGGCACTTTTTTCATTTTGAACGGGAGTTTTTCCGCGCCCGTCAAATACGAGCAGGTAAACGAGCGCGCCGGCAAAACATAAAACGCCCGCAACCGTTAAAACGATTGCTACCGGCGCGGAAAAGCCTTCCTTGAAGAAGAAATCGCTTATAAGCACCGTAGCGTTATTCACGAAATGCATTATTATGCCCGGCCAGATCGAGCCGCTTTTATAGGCGATAAGGAAGAACGCCGCGCCGCAAATAAACTGGTAAGGCGTTTGTTGCGGGTTTTGGTGGTAAAGCGAAAACAGCAGCCCTCCTGCGATAACGGCGAACGGCATAGAGATATTTTTTATTCCCTGCAAAACGTATCCGCGGAATAAAATTTCCTCGAAAAACGCGGGCATTGCCGCGGCTAGCGCGAGCCATATAAGAAGTTGCCACCACTCGTCGTTGGGAATGGTCATATCGGGTTTGGAGTAGCCTAATTTTGAAAGGGCGGAAACGAACAGGTTGTTGAGTTCCGTAAAACCGAACAGCAGACCGAACGTCATTACAAGGCCTACGACCGCGTATTTGGGGTGAAATTTCTTAAACGCGAGTGGGGCGGGAAAATAACTTCTTTTTTTGTAAACGGAAAACGCCGCCACCGCGAGCATTATCGCCGCGCTTCCGAGTCCGTATGAAAAAACGTAATATAAAAAATTATTCCGTAAAGATTCGGAATATTCCGCGGCGGTCAACCCTTTGGCGGCCGCTATCGCGTAAATAACGCCGGAGAACACCAGCGCCACCGCAAGCGAACACAGCGTGGCTGCGGTAAAAGTAAAGCCGGCGTCTTCCGGTGTGATAATAATTTCCGGGGAAAGCGTTTTTTTCGGCAATTCGGATCTATGCATAAAAATATTATATAACAAATTTTCCGTACTGTCAAAGCAAAACGGCGGCGGTTAAATCATTAAACGGCGGATAAAGGCATAAAAATAAAATATGCTTATAAAAAGTTTTATTGAAAATTTACTTCTCGCCGTCGGGGGAATAACGGTATTTCTTTACGGGTTAAAGCTTATGAGTGAAAACGTGCAGACGTTGGCGGGCGGTAAAATGAAAAAACTTTTATCTTCGGCAACGGGTTCGCGCGTAAAAGGGGTTGCGGCGGGCGCCGCGGTAACGGCGGTAATACAAAGCAGTACGGCAACGAGTATAATGCTTGCCGGTTTTGTGAATACGGGAGTTATCGACCTCGTTCGCGTGGTACCCGTTATTATGGGCGCCAATATAGGAACGACCGTAACCGCCCAACTCGTTTCCCTATCTGGCAGCGCCCTGTTCGACGTTACCGCCATAGGCTCGCTCGCGGCGTTCGCGGGGTTTCTTGCAACGTTTTCTTCCCGCCGCGCTTTTTCCGTGGCGGGCGGTGTAACGCTCGGGTTCGGCCTGATTTTCATAGGGCTTGAAATTATGAACGAATCCGTTTATTCGTTCGGGAATTACGCGTTTTTCCGCAGAATGTTCACCGCGTCGAACCCGTTTATTCTCATGCTGAACGGTTTTCTTATTACGGGGATAGTGCAAAGCGCGTCGGCAGTAAGTTCGGTTATGATAGTGCTTGCGGGAAGCGGAGTTATAAATTTTGAAAGCAGCGCGTATCTGATCTTGGGTACGAATATCGGCGCGGGCATGGCTACGCTTTTCGTAAGCGCGTCTATGGGCGCGGAAGCCAAAAAAGTTGCTATTGCCAACGTCGCTTTCAACGTTATCGGAATGATGATAACGATAGCGCCTCTCATGCTTTTCGAAAAGCCGACGGCCGCGTTTTTCGCCTCGCTCGGCGGCGGTATAGAAAGGCAAGTGGCGAACTTTCACTCGCTGTTCAACGTGGCGGTAACGCTGGTGCTGCTTCCGTTCGTAAAGCCGTTCGTAAAACTTGTGGATAAACTGTGCAACGCGAAACTTTTTCGTTGGAAACGCGCGATAAAAGCCGCTTAACGGTAAAAACAAGCGGTCCGCGGGGAACAATCCCCGCGGACCGCGTTAAAGTTTGAATAATTTTTTTCAGTTGTTTTCGTCGGTTGCGGCGGCTTCGTCGGAAGCGGGGGCTTCTTCGTTTGCGGCCGTATCGGCGGCGGCATTTTTCTTGTTGCCGATATTTACCATAACGTTAACTATTATGCCGAGTATGAGCGCAACCGCTATTTCGGTAAGGGTTATCTTGCCGAAGTTGAGGCCCATGCCGCCTACGCCGGCGATGAGGATAACGGATACCACGAACAGGTTCCTGTTGTCTTCAAGGTTGACCTTCTGCACCATTTTAAGACCGCTTACCGCTATAAAGCCGTAAAGCGCTATGCACACGCCGCCCATTACGCAGGAGGGAATGGTTGCGAGGAAGGTTACGAAAGGAGCCACGAAGGACGCCACTATCGCCATTATCGCGGTACAGAGTATGGTTATTACGGAAGCGTTGCCGCTTATAGCCACGCAGCCTACCGATTCGCCGTAAGTGGTGTTCGGGCAGCCGCCGAAGAACGCACCCGCGAAGGAGCCGATACCGTCGCCCAGAAGGGTGTTGTGAAGGCCGGGTTCTTCAAGAAGGTCTTTTTCTATTATGGAAGAGAGGTTCTTATGGTCTGCAATGTGTTCCGCGAAAACCACGAACGCAACGGGAACGTACGCCACGAGTATAGTTGCGAAGTAAGACCAGAAACCGCCCGTAGTTCCGAAGTCGTAACCGCCTTTGAAAGCGGTGATGAAGGTGAATTCGGGGTACCACTTCATAGCGGAGAATTTGGAGAAATCAACGATGAGGAAGGTCGCGTTGCCGCCGATATGGTAGCCGAAAACGGTGAAGATAGTAGCTACCAGATAGCCGGCGAGTATGCCGATTATGAAGGGTATCATCTTGAGCATTTTCTTTCCGATAACGGAAGCGGCTATGGTGGCGCCGAGCGTTACGAGGCCGCATATAAGGCAGAGAATGCCGTGCCAGTTCATAACGTAAGCGGAAAGATCGCCGCTGTAAGCGGAAGAGGTGAGATCGCCTACCGCGTTACCCGCGAGGGATAACCCGATTATGGCAACCGTGGGGCCTATTACCACGGCGGGCATAAGTTTATTTACCCAGCCGCTTCCCGCAAATTTTACGATAAGAGCGAGTATCACGTAAACGAGCGCCGCGAAAGCCGCGCCGATGAGAAGGCCGAGATAGCCTACCGACATGGATACCGCGCCCGCGAAAGCCGTGAACATAGAGCCGAGGAACGCGAAGGAAGAACCTAAAAATACGGGGCTCTTAAACCTTGTGAAAAGCAGGTAAACGATCGTTCCCACGCCGGCGCCGAATAGCGCTGCCGACTGCGACATTCCGTTGCCCACTATCGAGGGTACGGCGATAGTTGCCGCGAGGATCGCCAGAAGTTGCTGCAGGGCGAAAACCAGTGTTTTGCCGAAAGGCGGCCTGTCCGTTACGTTGTAAGTGAGTTTCATAACATTCTCCTTATAAAATTTCTTTTGCAACAAAAAACCTTGCAGGCATTAAGGCCGCAAGGTGAGTTCCGTCATATACTTATATACCGACTGCCGCATCTTGCCGATCTCTCTGTATCTGCTTAAAGATTTCCGTCGTTTATAATATTAGCATAACGGAAAAACTTTGTCAAACATTTGCGGCAAATTCTTGCATTTTTTTTGAGGATATAGTAAAATAAATTAAAACGTCGTTCCCGGTCGGGCGCGGCGGAAATTTTTCCGTTGTACGTCAGGCGGAAGAAAAATAAAAAAGCTGCCTTTTTCTCACAAAAACGGCAATTAAAGGAGAGCTATGGTTGAGTTTTTCAAAAACGTATGGAACGCCGTCGTTCAGTGGTTTATAACCGACGGCGGCTGGAAAGCCGTTACGGCGTTTCTCGTTACGGTCATTCTGGGGCTTATCGTAATAGGCATAATAACCGTTATAGTCAAATCAATTCTGAACAAAACGAAGTTCAAGGGGCTTACCGCCAACTTTCTCGTTCTGATTCTTAAAATCATACTGTATTTCACGTACATTATAATAATTCTGAAACTGCTCGGCATAGATACTTCCGGCGTGGTTGCGATACTCGCTTCGGGCGCGCTCGCTCTGTCGCTCGCCATGCAGACCATTCTTTCCAACTTTGCCGGCGGAATGGTAATAGTGGGCAATCACCCGTTCAAAGAGGGTGATTTCATCGAAACCGCGGGAATTTCCGGAACGGTAGAGGAAGTGACCCTGTTCAATACGAGACTGCGCACCCCCGACAATAAGATAATAACCGTGCCCAACTCTTTGGTGGTCGGCAGCAATATAATAAACTTTTCGAGAGAGGAAAAGCGCAGGGTTGATATCAATTTCAACGTCGAATACGGCTGTGACGTGGATCGCGTTAAAAGAATTATCGAATCCGTACTCGACGAGCATCCGCTTATCCTTCACGACGAGGGCTATACCGTACGCATATTGGAGCAGGGTGAAAGTTCGCTCGTATTCGTATGCCGCAGTTGGGTAAACAACGCCGACTATTGGACGGTGTTTTTCGACCTCAAAGAAAATATGACCAAACGTTTCGCCGAAGAGGGGATCAAAATACCTTACAATAAACTTGACGTGAACGTTATATCCAAAGAAAAATAAAAACGCGGGTTAAAACGGATAATAATAAAACGCGGTTGCTACGTACGGTATTTTTAACCAAAGTGCGCGCAGCCGCTTTTTTTGTGAGCTAAAAAGTTGACAAAATAGCCACTATGTGATAATATTGTGATAATAAAGGGTAGAATTTGTTAAGAAATAAATGAAATGGATTGTTAAAGGCTTTATCGTAGCGATTATCGCCGCGTTCGCGCTAAGCGCGGCCGCTTGCGGGCCTACGGTATACGCCCGTAAAATAGAAGACATTCGCGGAACGTATACGTTGAAGGAATATTACGTTTCCGAAAACGGGCAGAACGTTTCGTTTGCCGGGAAATTCGAGTATTTCTATCTCGTTGTTACCGAGGGCGCTTCCATACGCATCGTCTATAAAAATTCCGGCGAAAAGGGTTACCGCGCCGACGAGTACGGTTACGTATGCAAGTATCAGACGGGGAGCGACGAATACATAGAAGAGCTTAAATTCCGCTTTATTATGCCCGACTCCCCCGTAGAGGGCGGACTTGTTGTCAATTATCTGACCGTTACGGCGGAGGATATTCTCGCCTGTCAGAAGATCGTGTACGAGGCCGCTTCCGAAAACGGAAAGCCGTCCGTGTGGAAACAGATATACATTTCGCTTGAAAGAATCTCCGGCGATACCGATCTTGAGTTTGTGGAAGAAATGCTCGGATATAAAATATCGCTGTATGAAGAAGCGGAAGAATAACGCTATATTTCCGTGCGCCGCCCGAAATATTTTCGTGCGGTTTTTTTATGCGTCGGGGTTTTCGCTTTCGGTATTGGTTTTATAAAGGTCAGAACCTTTTTGCCGCCGTCTTTTCCGCTTCGCGTTTTTCCGTAAGGTATTCGTTTATTTCTTCGCTCACGCGGCGGCTGTTCGCAAATTTCGCCCAAACGGCCTCAACGTTCACGTTGCAGGGTTTTATTATGGGGCGGTCTGCTACTTCCGTTCTTACAAGTATTTTCATTTTTTACTTCTCCTTGTTATTTTCGCGATGATTGTATCACATAATAGTTGACATATATGTGTCAGTTATTATATAATAATTAAAAAATTTATCGGGGTGTGATATGAAATTCGAGATACTCGTACAGATAATTTTTCTTTTGCTTGCAAAAAAGCGCGTTACCGCGGCGGAAATAGCGGCTAAATACGGCGTAAGCAGCCGATCGGTTTATCGCTATATCGACGAAATATCGGCTATCGTACCCGTTTACGCCACCCGCGGGCCGAACGGAGGTTACTCTTTGGTGGACAGTTTCCGCCTTCCTTCCACTTTTTTTACGGAAAGCGAATATTCCGTGACAATTCAGGCGCTTGAAGCATTCGGCAGGGAATTTCCCGGAGAAGCGTTTTCCGCGCTGAACAAACTGAAAGCGGGAAGCCGGTATGCCCGCGAGATAAATCTGGGCACTTCCTCTTTAATGATTGACAGCGGCCCCTGGGGAGTAACGGAGAATTATAACGTAAAACTGCGTGTTTTGGAGGAATGTGTCGCTTCTTTTTCCGCCGTTAAGATAGTTTACCGCGACGCGGAAGGCGCGGTAAGCGAAAGAGTTATAGAGCCGCACGTGGTGGTTCTGAAACAGGGTATATGGTACGTATATGCGTTTTGCCGCCTGCGTTGTGAATTCAGGCTTTTCAAGGTGGGCAGGATAGAGAGCGAAACCGTACTTGACGAAAAGTTCGAACGCCGCCCCGCAGAGGGGCTTGACAAGGCGCTGTCTTTCACGGCTGAAGGCGAAAAGGAAGAAGTCGTAATGGAGATAAAAGAGGAAATCGTTTCCGAAATAGAAGAATGGCTCGGCGTGGACTGCGTAAACAGGGAAAACGGCAGGATCACGGCGACGGCGTATTTGCCGGTAAACGGCGGGCTCGCTTCCAAACTTCTGTCTTACGGGGGGAAAATAAAAATCAAATCGCCTACGTCGCTGGTTTTATCTCTCCGTTCCGCGGCCGATGAAATTCTGAAAATATACGGCGATAATACGCGATAAAGGCGGTTTTTGTTTGTTTTCGGTCTTATTTTACCCATTCGGGCATATAATGCTGAAAGAGGTGTTATATGAGTTTGCTGCAAACAATAGCCGACGCTTGCGGAACGGAAATCATTCCCGGAGAGTATCGTTTGACGTCGTTCGGCGACAGATGCGTTTATGCGGAAGGGGTAAAGAGCGTAAAGGATCTTTCGCGCGCGGAAATAGTTTTGGGGCTTAAAAAATGCCGTATTAAAATAACGGGCGAGGGGCTGCGTATAGAAAAGTTCTGCGGGGGCGACGCCGTAATAAAGGGAAAGGTAACGAAAATTGAAAGGCTATCCCTCTGAACGCGCGTTCACCGCGGAATACGCCGTAACGGGCGGCAACGCGGCCGTTTTTCTGAACAGAATTTCCCGCGCGGGGGTGAAAATTCTCGCCGCGCGCCCGTCGGGGAACGCGGTTATTCTGACAATACCTTCGGCAGACTGTAAAAAACTTTTTGCAATTTGCCGTGAAATGTGTTATAATATAATATCGGACGGAAAAAATCCACCCGAAAACGTGCGTAAAAACCGCGTTACCCTTACCGAAAGGAAAAGAGGCGGTTTTATGCGTCCGTTTGTAAAAACGGCAAGGCGGTTCGGGCTTATTGCGGGTGCGGCGGCGTTTATCGTCTGCGCGGCCGCATTTGACGACAGGATATTGGGCTATACGCTTGCGGGCGTTCCCGCCGCCAGCAGAAGCGGCGTGGTGCGCTCTCTGGAAGAGAACGGCGCGGCGATTTTGGCAAAGTTTTCCGGAACGGATCTGTCGGCGTTATCTTCGGCGATAGTCGGCGATAACGCGGATATAAGTTTCGCGGCCGTTAAAAAAAGGGGAAGTTTCCTCGTTGTGGAAACGCTTCCCGCCGTTTTTCCGCAGGTTTTTCCGCCGACGGACGTATTGTCCGCCGTAGACGGTGAAATCGAAAAAATAACCGTTCTGCGCGGAACGGCTCTCGTAAAAAAGGGAGATAAGGTAAAAAAGGGGCAAGCGCTTGTCGGCGCGTACTTCACCGCCGGCGAAAGCACGGTAAAAACGGTTCCCCTTGCGGAAATATACGTAAAGGCAAAATTTTATTTCACGTTTAACGCGAGCGGTTGCGGGGAATATTTTACTTCGGCGGCTGTTGCCGTAGCGAAAGAAAAGTGCCCTGAATCAAATATTATCGCGCAAAACGTTGAAATTTTGGAAGAGAACGGCGGATACAGAATAACCGTTACGCTTACGTACGTAAAAAAATTCGGAGGATAAATTTGGCAAAAACAACGGCTTTGATTTCCTGTAAAACATCGGACAGGCTTTCCCGCCTGCTCGGGATTTACGACGAAAATCTGAATATAATAACCAAAGAACTCGAAGTAGACGCGTTCACGGAAAACGTAGATATAAAAATAAGCGGAGAGGAAGATAACGTAGCGATAGCCAAAACGGTTATAGAAAAACTGCTGGATATAATCGCGTCTGGCGAAATCGTTGATAAAACGCGCGTAGTTTACTGTATTGAAATGGCGCGCGAGGGCAGCGTAGAGGGCATAGAGAAGATAATGAGCGGCGTAATAGCCGTAACTTCCCGCGGGAAACAGATAAAGTGCAAGACGCTCGGCCAGAAAAAATATGCGGAAGCAATAAAAAAGAACACCGTGGTGTTCGGCGTAGGTCCTGCCGGAACGGGTAAAACCTATCTTGCGGTGGCGCTTGCGGTGGCGGCCTTCAAGGCGCACGAGGCGGAAAAGATCATTCTTACGCGCCCCGCGGTGGAAGCGGGCGAAAAACTCGGGTTTCTTCCCGGCGATCTGCAAACGAAGGTGGACCCGTATCTCCGTCCGCTGTACGACGCTTTGCAGGAAATGTTCGGGTTGGAAACGTATATCAAACTTATGGAAAAGGGCGCTATAGAAATAGCCCCGCTCGCGTATATGCGCGGCAGAACGCTTTCGAATTCCTTCATAATTCTGGACGAGGCGCAGAATACCACCAAGGAGCAGATGAAAATGTTCCTCACCCGTATGGGAGAGGGCAGTAAAATGGTAATAACGGGCGACGTTACGCAGATAGACCTTCCCGACGGGAAAAAGAGCGGGCTTATACACGCCGTATCGATTCTTAAAAACATAGACGGAGTTGAAACGGTTATTTTAACCCATAAGGACGTGGTACGCCACCCGCTGGTAATGGAAATAATAAAAGCTTACGATAACGCCGCCGTTGCCGAAGAGAAGAAAACGCCGCGCCCGCGTGCGTTTAACGTGAAAAAATAAAGGTTCAAGACAAGGTTTCCGATACTTCGGAGGAAAAGATATGTACGTACAAACAAAAAAAGTTGCCCCGTGGGGGGGCAGGGATTACGTTAAAACCATATCGTTTTTCGTAATAAATTATATAATTTTAGGCGTCTTGCTGTCGGTATCGGTATTTTTCAACGCGCGCGCCGCGGAGGAAGGGTTGAGCCTTAAAGAGAGCGTTTCTCTTTTTATCGACTATTTTACCGAGAGAAGCACGCGCAGCAACTTCATTTATCTTATGATAGCGCTTGCGCTTATCCTTTTCGTTATATATATGTATTTTTATTACGAGCGCAGGGATTTTCTGAAAATGGGAAAGAACGTTGCAATGACGTTTTCCATTCTTATAGTTTCGCTCGTCATTTCTTATATTATAGGAAGCATAGGGCACGTTTACGCCCGTCCGATAGCGCTATGCGCGCTTCTTTCCCTGCTGCTTATCGACCGCGCTTCGGCAATTTTCATGAACGTCGCCGCGTGCATGATAATGTTCCTTGCCGATACTTATACCGGCGCGCCTTACTCGGCGGGTTTTTCGGCTCTCGTAATAGGTTTCAGCGCGGGGCTCGTTGCCATATACCTCGTAAGCGGCGTAAATTCAAGACTTAAAGTGCTTTTAATGGGGCTTGTGATATCCGTGCCCATAATAGTAAGCATATTCGTTCTGGAAGGGGCCGATTTCGGGCACGTACCGTTTATGATTCTCAACGGTATAAGCGCGGGCATGTTCTCCGTTTCGTTCGAACTTATCCTCGTTCCCGTTTTCGAGCGGGTGTTCAATCAGATAACTTCTTACAGGTTAAGCGAAATAACCGATCACAAATTCCGCCTTATGCGCAAACTGATAGGCGAGGCGCCCGGAACGTTCAACCATTGCCTGGTCGTTTCAAACCTTGCGGAATCGTGCGCCAGCGCGATAGGCGAAGATTCGCAGGTCGCCCGCGCCGCGGCGTATTATCACGATTACGGAAAACTTTCCAATCCCGCGTTCTATTCGGAAAACCAGACGGGTTCCAACCCGCACGACAATATAACGCCCGAGTTATCTGCCGAAATTATAATGCGGCACACCGAAGACGGTGCAAAACTTCTTAAAAAATACCATATGCCGCAAATTCTTATCGACGTGGCGCTTCAACATCACGGAACGCTTCCCATAAGATATTTCTACGTAAAGGCAAGTAAGATGACCGACGGCGAACTCGATATAAAGAACTTTTCATATCCCGGCCCCAAGCCGCAAACCAAAATAGCCGCCATAATAATGATCGCCGACGGGTGCGAGGCTAAGGCCCGCACCATAAAGGACAGAACTCACGCCAACGTGGATAAGGCCGTAAAGGAGATCATTGAAGAGAGAATGGATCTTGAACAGTTCACCGATTGCGATATAACGCTTAAAGAACTCGATATAATCCGCGCAACGCTCGTAAACGCGCTTGTCGGCGTATATCACGACAGGGTGACTTACCCGAAACTCAAACTCGTAAAACGCAAGGATTAAAAGGCAAACCAATGAAGAAAAGAACGCTCAGCGTAACGTGCGGGGAAAAAAATTATCTCGATCTGAAAAAACTTTCAGCCGCGGTGTACGCCGCGCTCGGTCAGGAAGACAATCTCTCTGCCGAGCTTGAATTTGTTTCGGAAGAAGAGATAGCCGATCTGAACAAACGCCTGCGCAAGGTGAACGGAGTTACCGACGTGCTCTCTTTCCCTTCGCTCGAAGGCGTGCGCGGCAGGGTTATTTACAGAAAAGACTTCCCGTTCGACGTAGAAGATAAAGCCGTGTTCATAGGTTCCGTAGCCGTGTGCGTAAAAAGGGCGGAAGAACAGGCGGAAGAGTACGGGCACAGCAGGGAAAGGGAAATTACCTATCTCGTATGCCACGGGCTTTTGCATCTTTTCGGGTACGATCATATAACCGAAGAAGACAAACGCGAAATGCGCGCGCTCGAAGATAAGATAATGGCGGATATAGACGTTTTGAGGGAATGACGTTGTTATGAAAAGCGGAACGGTAGCCGTTATAGGCAGAGCAAACGCGGGTAAATCTACCCTTATAAACGTACTTGTCGGTGAGAAGATAGCCATAGTTTCTCCCAAACCGCAAACCACGCGGGAAAGGATACTCGGCATTCTTACCGAAAAAGATTACCAGGTGGTGTTTGAAGATACCCCCGGTATATACAAGGCAAATAACCGGCTCAACGACTTCATGCAGCGGCAAACGAACGATACCGCAAGAGACGTTGACCTGATTTTGTTCGTTATCGACGGGCACGCCGGAGTAAAGGAAGAAGACCTTGAAACGTTGAAAAGATTTGAAAAAGGCGGTATTCCCGTTCTATTGGCGCTATCCAAAACGGATATTATGCCCGCGGAAAAATTCCCGAAGAACTTATAAAGTTCGGGGATTTTAATTTGAAGGGAGTGATACCCGTATCCGCAAGGAAAGGCAGAAACGTTAAAAAACTGCTCGGCGCGATAGTGGAACTTCTGCCCGAAGGCGAAAAGATTTTTACCGAAGATATAGTTTCGGATAAATCCGAAAAGTTTATGCTTCGCGAAATCATGAGGGAAAAACTGCTTCTCAAATTCGATAAAGAGATACCGCACGGCGTGGCGGTTGTACTAAACGAATATTCCGTAAGGGACAGCGGCACGGCGGAAGTAAATCTCGATATTATATGCGAAAAACGTAACCACAAGGCGATAATTATAGGCAAGCAGGGGCAGGCCATTAAAGAGGTAAGCAGTTTTGCCCGTGAAAGTATGGAAAAGTTTCTCGGCAGAAAAGTTTTTTTGACCGTATACGTAAAAGTAAAGGAAGACTGGCGCAACAGTCCGCAACTGTTAAACGATTACGGCTATAAGGAAGAGTAACGGAAAAGATAAAATGAGCGAAAAACGTGAGATAAAGGGCATTTTATTCGATATGGACGGCGTTCTCGTAAACAGTGAGCCCGCCATAACCCGCGCGGCTACGGAAGTACTTAAAAAGTATTACGGCATAAACGCGAAGCCGGAAGATTTTCTTGAGTTTACGGGAATGGGCGAAAACAGGTTCATAGGCGGCGTAGTGGAAAAACACGGCGGAGTATTTTCGGAAGATATGAAGATCCGCGCATACGAACGCTACGGAGAGATTGCCGACGAAAGCGTTGCCGTTTACCCCGGCGTAAGGCAAACCCTCGGTATTCTTTCCGCCGGCGGTTATAAAATGTGTATTTGTTCTTCAGCCGATCTCGTCAAGGTCAGAATAAACGTGCGGATATGCGGCGCGTCGGAATATATTTCAAACGTTATAAGCGGCAGCGAGATGAAACGCACCAAACCGTTTCCGGATATATATCTTAAAGGAGCGGAAAAAATAGGCGTTCCGCCGCAAAACTGCGCCGTGGTGGAAGACGCCGTTTCCGGCGTAAAGGCGGGCAAGGCGGCGGGTTGCCGCGTGGTTGCGGTAACTACGTCCTTTCCGAAAGAAGAATTGATCGCCGCCGGTGCCGACGCGGTCATCGATGGCATATCTGCACTCCCCGATATTCTGAAAACCCTCTGAATCACGCAAAAACAATGTTTTACCGTACCCTCGCAGAAGATACCGATAAAGCAATGTATTTGCGAAGGCGACATGTCGCCGAGAAAAAACAAACCCTTTGCGAAAAGCAAAGGGTAGATGGCTATAAACAAAAGTAATTATAACCTACAACAGGGCTCCCGCGAAGATTTTGCGAAGCGAAATATTTGCGGGAAAGAGGAGAAGCCGACGCAAAAGCAAACGGGCAGTCAAAATGACTACCCGTTGCAAAATCCGTCGTGCTTCGACGTGGAGCTACTGGCCGGACTTGAACCGGCGACCTGCTGATTACGAATCAGCTGCTCTACCGACTGAGCCACAGTAGCAAATGATGTTTTCAGTTAAAGCACTTTGGCGAAGGAGGTAAACCGTAAGGAGCAAGTTTACTTGCGACGGAAACTTCCCGAAACCACGTTTTTATTACGATAACGGCGTTTTTCAATTCGGCAACACTTTCATTTGACAAAAAACCGCATAATTTGTAAAATGGAAAGTAGTTATTGCGAAAGTCCGTTTTACGGTCGGATAATTCCGACGCTTAAATATTATAACACATCTTTTTGCAATAAGCAATTATAATTTTGGCAAAAAACAAAAATATTGAAAAAAATACCGAAAGGAGGCGCAAATGCGTTACCATATCAGCACGTCGCTCATATTGCAGGAGTTTCCGAAAAGAGATTGCGAGTGCCCTTTGTGCGAAATACGCGGTATAGTTGAAAAAAACGTGGCGGAACAATATCTCAACGAAGCCGTTATGGTAACGAACGTCAGATACGAAGTGAACGCGAAAGGCTTTTGTCCCGGGCACTTCGATACGCTGTTTGCGGGGCAAAGCAAACTCGGTCTTGCGCTTCAATGCGTTACGAGAATGAACGTTCTCAAAGAAGAACTCGCCACGCCGAAAAGCGTTCGTTCCGCTAAAACGAGCGCGAAAAAAATCGACCGGATGCAAAAGACCTGCGTGATTTGCGACGCGGTTGAAGATCATATGCGGCGCTATTACAAAACCGTTGCCGAGCTGTATTTTGCCGAAGAGGACTTCAGAGAACTTCTTCCGCTTACGAAGGGATTTTGCCTTACGGATTACGCGGGGCTAATATTGAATGCGGACTATGCGAAGGGCCGGGCGAAGGAATACTTAAAAGCGCTTTCCGAACTTGAAAAAGAGAATTTCGAGCGCGTTCAGGGCGATCTTCAATGGTTTTGCGACAGGCACGATTTTCGCAATGCGAATAAAGATCTCGGTGCGGCAAAAGATGCGCTTCCACGCGCAAGGGTTAAGATATACGGAAAGAAAAACGGCAAATAATGCGCGATTTACGGTACTAATGATGAATTTGCTTAAAATTTCAACACTTGTTTTTGCATCCTTATTGATTCTGACGGCTATCGGTTGCGGCGCAAATCCGAGAAAGGGCAGCCCGTACGGCACGGAAAATCCGTTCGGCGCAAGCGGCCGTTCGGATTCTGAAAACCTTTCGGCTTCCGGTGAGCGCGATATAACGGTTACCTACGAAAACGGCGTTATCGCATGGAGCGGCGGCGCAGTAAGTTACCTTCTTTACGTAGACGGAACGCCGGTTTGCAAAACCGAAGATCGTTCTTTTACGCCCGATATTTCCGCGGGGTTTCACGAGTTGAAGGTTACCGCGTATTTTGCCGACGGAGCGGAGGTCGATTCGCCCGTTACGGAAATTGCCGTTCCGTATCCGCCGCTTGAAGTTTTTCTTTACGGCGGAGAGTTGTCGTGGACGGCTCAAAAAGACGCGATAGGTTATATAATTTATAAAGAAGGCGCCTTTTTCACGCAAATTACGGGCAATAGTTATATTTGTACGGAGAACGGAACGTATTCCGTTTCCGCGGTGTTCGGGGACGAAAGGTTTAACGGCAGGCTAAGTAATACGGTTATCGTTAACGGCGATTCGCCCGTTTCGCCCATACTTAAAATAAACGGAAGCGTTATAGAGTGGTCCGAAGTTAACGGAGCGGAAAATTATCGGATATTTTTTAACGGCAAAGCGGTTGCGGTTTGCGGCGGACTGTTTTTCGATTTGTACGACGAATATGCTATACGCGCCGCCGATTATCCCGAAGGCGTTTTAGTAACGGTTTGCGCCGTTTTCGAAGACGGTACGGTAGGTTCTGTTTCAAACGCGGTTTTTTATGCTTATGAATACAATTAGCCGCCTTTTTCACGCATTAAACGGGGGTAAGATATGACGACGAAAGAAAAATACGAATTTTATTCCGACGCTTTTTCCGTTTTGCCGGGCATAACGTTTTTTCCCATGATGGGCGAATACGTTATAAAGTATAAAAAAAAAACCGTGGGCGGCCTTTACGACGACAAACTGCTTATCAAAATAACCGCCGCTTCGACGGATTTTTTATCCGAAGCCTCGCGCGTTACGCCGTATGCGGGAGCAAAAGAGATGTTTTCGGTTGAAAATCTGCCGGATCCCGCTTCTCTCGGCCGCCTGTTCGACGCAATGTACGCGGAACTTCCTTATCCGAAAAAAAGGCATAAAAAATTTTCGGAAAATCACGTTAATCTACGCTAACTGCTTGACGGATCACGCGGAATAAGATATAATGTGAAAGCAAAGGCTGAACGGTCGCTTTTTATTTTGGCGGCAAGTTCGCCTAAACGAACTTATAATATCCGCTGCGTCGTTCGGGGCCGTAAGGCCCTTAAAAAAGGAAGTTGAGTTCGTTTAAGCGAACCGATATTTCGGCGGAAGGAAAAAACGGGGGCGTATACCCCTTAAATTAATGCATACGAGTTCGCCTGCGCGAACTTAATAACCGAAAAAAAAGAGAGGTGCCCGATATGATGCCGCTTACTTTTGCGGAAGCAGGAGAAACGAACGTGATAAAAAAAGTGGGAGGGAATCCCGAAGTGAAGCAACACCTTGAAGATATGGGCTTCGTGGTGGGAACGCCCGTTAGCGTTATAACCGCCATAGGCGGTAACGTTATAGTGAACGTAAAAGAAGTAAGGGTGGCGATAAGCCGTGAAATGGCCCAAAAAATAATGGTATAACGAGGAGAGCAACGCAATGAAAACGCTTAGAGAAACCAAAGTAGGCGAAACCGTTAAGGTGGTGAAGATCACGGGTGAAGGCGCCGTAAAGCGCCGTATAATGGATATGGGCATAACCAAGGGCACGGAAATTTACGTGCGTAAAGTTGCGCCGCTAGGAGATCCGGTGGAGATAAACGTTCGCGGGTATGAACTGTCCCTTCGCAAGGCCGACGCCGAAATGGTGGAAGTGGAATAAAGAAGTTATACGGCAAAACGAGGAGAATATATAAATATGGATGAAAAAAGAAATATCCGTATAGCTCTTGCCGGCAACCCGAACTGCGGTAAAACCACGCTTTTCAACGCGCTTACCGGGTCAAATCAGTTCGTGGGGAACTGGCCGGGCGTAACGGTGGAAAAGAAGGAGGGCAAGCTTAAAAAGAACGCCGACGTTACCGTGGTGGATCTGCCCGGCATATATTCGCTTTCGCCTTACACTTTGGAAGAAGTGGTTGCGAGGAACTATCTTATAGGCGAGCGGCCGGACGTTATCCTCAATATAATCGACGCCACCAACCTTGAAAGGAACCTGTATCTCACAACGCAGCTCACCGAACTCGGCATACCCGTTGTTATCGCCCTTAATATGATGGACGTGGTTGAAAAGAACGGCGACAGGATCAACACTTCCGAACTATCCCGCCAGCTCGGCTGCAAGATAACCGAGATTTCCGCGCTTAAAGGCACCGGCATTGCGGAAGCCGCGGAAGAGGCGGTAAAGGCGGCGCAAGGCGCAAAAACAGTTCCGCAGCACAAGTTTTCGGGCGCGGTGGAACACGCCGTAGCCCACATAGAGGAAGCGGCGCTTCACGATATGCCCGAGGAAGAACAGCGCTGGTACGCGATAAAGATTTTCGAGCGGGACAACAAGGTGCTGAAAGACCTTTCTATCCCCCGGGATAAACTCGACCATATAGAAAAAGACATACAAGACGCCGAGCGTGAGCTTGACGACGACGCCGAGAGCATAATAACCAACGAGCGGTACCTGTACATAGCCGAAATACTCAAAAGCAGTTACAAAAAGCACAAGGCGGGGCAACTTTCCTATTCGGATAAGATAGATAGGGTGGTTACAAACCGCTGGTTGGCGCTTCCGATATTCGCCGTTATAATGTTTATAGTTTACTTCGTTTCAGTAACCACCGTAGGTTCGTTCGTTACCGATTGGACGAACGACGGGCTGTTCGGCGACGGCTGGCACCTTCTCTGGATAGGTACCGGCGCTTATAACGAAGCGGCCGAAGAATACGGTGATGCGTCTACCGTAGTAAACGGCTACCTCGATTTTGCCGAGGAGAACGGCTATCCTTCCGTTACCGTTATCAGGGACGCCATAGACGTCGGATCCGGAGAGTTCGACGCGGCGGCGGCAAAAGAAAAACTCGAAGAATTTTACTCCGCCGTGAAGGATAACCCCGCATACGCTTCCGCCACTTACGAAGTTACCGACGAGGAAACGATGGTTTCCGAAAAGCGTAAATCGGGCATAGAAGATCTGCGCGGGGCGATAGATATTTTATCTTCGGAAAAATACGCGTTTGCCGAGCCCGATCCCGCGGATTTCGGCGTATGGGTGCCGGGCATTCCGGTACTCGTATCCGAAGGGCTCGAAGCTATAAATTGTTGGGGTTGGTTGCAGGGGCTTATAGTTGACGGAATAATCGCGGGCGTTGGCGCGGTACTCGGCTTCGTTCCGCAGGTGCTTATACTGTTTATATTCCTCGCTTTTTTGGAAGCGTGCGGATACATGTCGCGCATTGCGTTCGTTCTGGACAGGATATTCAGAAAATTCGGGCTTTCCGGCAAGTCTTTCATACCCATGCTCATAGGTTCGGGTTGCGGCGTGCCGGGAATAATGGCTTCGCGCACGATAGAAAGCGAACGCGACCGCCGTATGACCATAATGACCACCACCTTCATACCTTGCGGGGCGAAGATACCGTTCATAGGCATGATAGCGGGCGTTGTATTCGGCGGAGCCTGGTGGGTAGCGCCGCTCGCATACTTTGCGGGCGTTGCGTCGGTAATAATTTCGGGCGTTATTCTTAAAAAAACGAGAGCCTTTGCGGGCGATCCTTCCCCGTTCGTAATAGAACTTCCCGCGTACCACTGGCCCACGTTCGGCAACGTTATGCGTTCCATGTGGGAAAGGGGCTGGTCTTTCATAAAGAAGGCGGGCACGATAATCCTTTTATCCACCATAGTTATATGGTTCCTTTCCTTCTTCGGCGTGGCGGACGGAAAGTTCGGAATGCTTGAAGAAGATCAGATAGACGGCTCGATTCTGGCGTTTATATGCACGCCGCTGTCGTACCTGTTCAAGCCGCTCGGCTTCGGCACGTGGGGGGCGGCCGCCGCTTCCGTTACGGGTATTATCGCAAAGGAAAATATCGTAGGCACGATGGGTATCATTTACGGATCGGGCAAGGCGATAGGCGCAAACTTCACGGCGGTAACGGGGCTTTCGTTCCTGTTTTTCAACCTTCTCTGCGCGCCCTGCTTCGCGGCTATCGGGGCAATAAGAAGAGAGATGAACAACGCTAAATGGACGTGGTTCGCCATAGGGTATCAATGCGGTTTCGCTTACGCCGTGGCGTATATCGTTAATTGGTTCGGCAGATTGTTTACCGGAAAACTCACTGCGGGCGTAAACACCTTCGTGGCGATACTCGCGCTTGTAATAGCCGTTGCGGTGCTCGCGGGGGCGGTGTATCTGCTGGTAAGGCCGTACAAGGAAGCCGCGAGATTCGAAAAGAAAGTAAAAATAACCAAATAACCGCGAAAAAGGCAGGTAAATTATGATTTGGCTCAAAAACAATATAGGCTCGGTGATAGTGATCATCGTAGTTTTGGCGATAGCCGCGCTCATCGTAGCGGGCATCGTAAAAGGCAGAAAGAAGGGTAAACCTTCGTGCGGGTGCGGCGGCTCCTGCGATAGTTGCGCCGGCTGCGCCCTGAACGGTTCCTGCCGCGAAAAAAAATAAAACGATAAAACTTCGAAGCGGCGGGGCGGTAAGAAATACCGCCCCGCCGCTTTGCCGATTGACAAACGTATTTCGTTGTGTTAGAATTACTTGTGGTTAAAAAGAGGCGGAAAATGCAAAAATACAAACTCGGTTTCGAACTCGTGCCGGACGGCTGTTGGGCGGATAATTTAAGAACGCATCTGCCCAAGGGCGTGTGGGATATTCTGCGCCGCAAGGTTTACGAAAAAAGCGGCTATACCTGCGAGATATGCGGGGCAAAGCCGCGGTATCTTGACGCGCACGAGAAGTGGAGTTACGACGAAAAGAACAGAATTCAGAAACTTGAAAAAGTTATGGCGGTATGCCGCCCCTGCCACGAGGTGATACATATAAACCGCACCTTTTTGAAGGGGAACGAGGTTAGGGCAAGCGAGCATTTTATGAAGGTAAACGGCTGTAATTACGCCGGATACCGCCGCGCCATGGCCGAGGCGAACGAAAAGCAGAAGGAACTCAACAAAGTGAACGAATGGCTGCTTGACGTTGGCTGGATTGACGGATTTCTGAAAGATTAACCGCGTAAATCTCACAAAAACCTGTATTTTTTACTGCGGAAGCAAGCGGCCGCGAAGGAGAAAAATTTGAAAAAACCGGTAAAAATAACGTTAAAAATATTGCAGATAATAGCGGGCGCGTTGATTTACGCAACGGGAACGGTTTTTTTCGTAAACCCGTTCGATCTCGCGCCGGGCGGAATAACGGGCATATCCATAATCTTAAACCGCGCGTTTTCGGGTATTGCCGATATTCCCATAGGGGTATTCGTATTTATGCTAAACGTTCCGCTTCTTATAACGGGGCTTATAAAATTCGGTAAAGAATTTCTTGCGGGCACGGTTTTCGGAACGATCACTTTATCCGTTCTGATAATGCTTCTGGAAAAACTGCGCGAACACCTTGTTAATGCGGGATATACGTGGTTTATTCTTCACAACCCCATACTCGGCGCGCTTACGGGCGGCGCGCTTATGGCGGTGGGGCTGGGCGTGGTTTTCCGCGCGGGCGCTACCAGCGGCGGCACGGATATAATAGTAAAACTTCTTCGCCTTAAATACAGATATATAAGAACGGGCAGGATCTTTCTGATAATAGACGGAATGGTGTGTTTTTCCTCGCTGCCCGTAGTGGGCTGGCAGGTGGAAACCGTTCTGTACGCGCTTGTGTGTATGTTCGTATGCAGTTTCGTTTTAGATATAGTTCTGTACGGAACCGACGGGGCTAAACTCGTTTATATCGTTTCGGATAAATCCGCCGCGATAGCCGAAAGGGCGCTTAAAGAACTTGATATAGGCGCCACCTATCTCGATGGTATCGGCGCCTATACCATGGAAAAGAAAGAAGTTCTGATGTGCGCGGTAAAAAAGCACCTTTTCCCGAAATTGAAGGACGTTGTAAAGCAGGAAGATCCCCGCGCTTTTCTGATAGTTGCCTCCGCCAACGAAGTGTTCGGCGAGGGGTATAAGGACCATTTCAAGGAAGAACTGTAAACGCCCTTACGGGCGTGAGATACTCGCTTCGCTCGTGCGATATGCCCTTACGGGCGCGATATATTTGCCTTACGGCATATAGCCGGAAACGTACGGATTTTTCCGTTTGCAAACACTTGTACATTATTTACGTATATGTTATAATATATTAAAATTTACCTGCAAAAGGTAAAATTTACCCGCAAAAGGAGTTGGCATCTATGTCCGCCCGAGTTATAATCCCTCACAGAC
>JAGCZN010000014.1 GCA_017959995.1 Clostridia bacterium | reverse complement strand
TTCCTGTATTTTACGCCGGGCGATCTTACCCTGTCGCCTTCACGGTGCGTGGCGTACTCGCATTTTCCCGCCACGGCCTTTATCATATCGTAAGTTATAAGTCCGCTTCTGAGTATTACGGGGGCGGAGCCGGTTACGTCTAACACGGTGCTTTCTATTCCGCCGCGGCATCTTCCCCCGTCTAAAATAAGGGGAATCCTGCCGTTCAGATCGTCGTAAACGTGTTTTGCCGTAACGGGGCTTACGTGTTTTGAAGCGTTTGCCGAAGGAGCCGCTATCGGCGCGTTAACCGCGCGTAAAAAACGTTGCGCGCCTACGTCCGAAGGAACGCGCACGGCAAGGCTGTCGAGCCCGGCGCTGACGAGCGGCGAAACTTTCCCTTTGCTTTTATAAACCATCGTGAGCGGACCGGGAACGAATTTTTCTCTCAATTTCCGCGCGTAGTCACGTTCCGTTTCCACGAGAGCGGAAATATCGTAATCGGGGTGAACGTGAACGATAAGCGGATTATCGGAGGGACGTCCCTTCGCTTCGTATATGGAGCGGACGGCTTTATCGCTCGTTGCGAGTCCGCCGAGGCCGTACACCGTTTCCGTGGGAAAAACGACCAATCCCTCTTCTCTTATTATATTTGCGGCGAGCGTGAGGCTGAATTCGTCGATTTTCAGAATTTCGGTTTTCATCAGAATATATCGTCTATATCGGTAATACCTATTTTTACGTCGTCGTCAGGCGAAGGCGAAATAAATTCCTCGTCCGGCGGAAGCGGAACGTCTTCGCCGTAGGGAACGTCGAACGGGGCGTCTTCCGCGCCGCCGATCGGTCCGCGCGAAACGCGGCCCGACCCCGCTATATTCGTTTCAAACTGCGCCTTGTAGTCGGCAGGCAGATCCACGAACTTCGTGGTACCGCCCTTGAACAGAAGCTCGAAGCTGCCGGTTGCTCCCGTACGGTTCTTTTCAACGAGTATTTCCGCAACGTTTTTCATCACCCTGCCTTTAGCTATCTCGTCTTCCTCGGCAACCTTATCCGGCCGGTGTATAAACATAACGATATCGGCGTCCTGTTCTATCGCGCCCGACTCGCGAAGGTCGGAAAGCATCGGTTTCTGCCCCTTTCTGCCCGTTACCAAACGGGAAAGTTGCGACAGCGCCAGAACGGGAACGTCAAGTTCCTTGGCTATCATTTTAAGGTTGCGTGAAATTTCTGTTATTTCCTGCTGGCGGTTATCGCCGCGCTTTACGCCGCCTTTGGCTACTTCCATAAGCTGAATATGATCGATAACTATGAGATCCAGCCCGTATTTGCTTTTTAATCTTCTGCATTTTGAAAGTATTTCCGCAGGGGTGGTAATGGACGTATCGTCAATAAAAATATTGGTTTCGGAAAGTTTTTTGCTTGCCGCCCACAAGCGTTGCCAATCTTCCTCTTCAAGTTTTCCGTGAATGGCGTCGCCGTTTTCAACGCCGCTTATAGAACACAGCATACGCTGGGCAAGTTCTTCCTTTGTCATTTCCAAAGCGAATACGGCGCACACCGCTCCGCTTTGCAGGGCGGCGTTTTCAACTATGTTCATGGCAAGCGTGGTTTTACCGTTGGAAGGGCGCGCCGCGAGAATTATAAGATTGCCCTTTCTGAAACCGTTGGTGAACTCGTCCATCTTCTTAAAGCCGGATTTTACCCCTACGAACGCATTCGGATCAAGGCTTATCTTTTCAAATTTATCCAGAACGTCGGGAAAATTTTCGGAAATAAGCGTAAGCGTGGACGTATCGTTATCCGCGGAGATATCGTAAACCACCTTTTCGGCAAGGGCAAGGGAGTTTTCGCCGCTGTCGGAAGCGTAGGAGTCTTCAAGTATCCTGTTCGCGCCGCGTATAAGACGGCGCAGAAGACCGTCTCTTTTGATTATCACAAGGTGAGAACGGTAATTCGCGGTGGACGGAACGGATGCGGACAGATCGGAAAGATACCCGATTCCGCCAACGGCTTCGAGTTTTCCGAGTCCGTCCAACTTATCGCTGAGCGTAACGAGATCTATGGGCTGGCCGTGATTGTATATTTCACGCATCGCGTTGAAAATATCTTTATGGGCTTCTACGTAAAAATCTCCTTCCGTAAGGTCGGTCAAAAGCTCTGACTGCAGATCCTTGTCTATAATGATACAGCCGAGTACCGATTGTTCGGCTTCCAGACTGTGCGGAAGAACGCGCGTTGAAGGCATAGCACTTCACCTCTCGAAATTACTTTATTTTACAACTTTTTGAACTCTTCAAGCGTGTTTTCGAACGACTTCATAGCGGCTTTGAAAGCCTTTTTTTCCGTGAGATCCACGCCCGCGAGTTTAAGGAGTTCCACGGGAGAATCGCTTCCGCCCGAAGAAAGAAATCTGAAATAATCTTTAACCGCCGCCGCGCCTTCCGAATAAATGCGTTCGGCTATGGAAACGGCGCTTATTATGCCCGTTGCGTATTTGTAAACGTAGAACGCGCGATAAAAATGCGGTATCCTTGACCATTCGTAGGCTATCTCGTCGTCGTGAACGACGGCGTCGCCGTAGTATTTTTTATTCAGGTTTAGATACGCGGCGTTGAGGCTGTCCTTTGTGAGCGGCTCTCCCTTTTCGGCGCTCTCGTGCGTGAGGTATTCGAATTCCGCAAACATCGTCTGGCGGAAAAGCGTAGTTCTTATCATATCCATATAATAACTCAAAAGATATTTTTTGAGTTTCACGTCGGTACACGTTCCGAGTATATGTTTAAGAAGAAGCACTTCGTTTACCGTGCTTGCCACTTCCGCAACGAATATCTTGTAATCGGCCTTTGCCTGCGGTTGATACTTGTTGGAATGATAGGTGTGCATGGCGTGACCGAGTTCGTGCGCTATTGTGAAAACGTCGTGCGTGGTGGGCTGGTAATTGAGAAGAACGTACGGGTGTTTTACCGAATATACGCCCGAACTGTACGCTCCGCTACGCTTACCGACCGTTTCCTCAACGTCTATCCATCTTTCGTTCTTCGCCCTGTCCAAAAGGGCAACGTAATCTTTCCCGAGCGGGGCAAGCCCCTCTTTTACAAGATCGAACGCCTCTTCGAAACTAAGTTTTAGTTCGGCCCCTTCCACGATGGGAACGTGAAGATCGTACATGTGAAGCTCTTTTACGCCAAGCGTTTCCTTCCTTACGCGGATATACTCGTGCATGAGCGGAAGTGCGCCGTTTACCGCCTCCAAAAGGTTGTTGTACACTTTTACGTCAACGTCCTCGTTGGACAGCGCGTGATCGAGGCACCCTTCGTATTTACGCGCGCGGGCGATGAAAACGTCTTTATTCACGTTGCCTATATAAATCTGCGCAAGCGTGTTTACGTGCGAAATATAGGACTTATAGTACGTTTTGAACGCGTTTTCACGCACGGATTGGTCTTTGTTCGCAAGCAGTACGCCGTAAGTTCCGTGCGAAAGTTTAACCGTTTCGCCGTCGGCCTCTATTTCACCGAACTGCATATCCGCGTTATCCAGCATACCGAAAATTTCACCGAACCCGCCGTAAACTTTACCGCCGAGGGCAAGAAGCTGTTCGCATTCAACGCTTAATACGTGCGGTTTTTGCTTTAATATCAGTTTCAGGCTGTAATCGTAATCTTTAAGGTCGGGATCGGCTATATACGCTTTCAGAACGTTTTCGTCAAGCGAGGTCAGTTCCGGCATAACGAAAGCCGTTTCCGAGCCGTATTTCACGCTCAACTCGTAAACGCGCGCCATAAGCGAAGCGTATTCGGAATTGCGCGAATCCTCGTCGTGTTTAAGGTGCGCGTAAATCGCGAGTTTTTCAAAATCCGAAACCAGCGCCTCGTCCGCGCGGCAGTATTCGAGGAAAGTTTCCTTATTTCCGAGTTTGCCCGCGAAGCGTTTGTAATCTATCTGCGAAGCGAGTTTATCGTACGCGGCGTTCCACTCTTCAATGCCGGCGAAAATATCCTCGGTGGCCCAAGTATATTCTTTTTTTACCTGCGATCTTTCTTTTGCCATTATTTTTCTCCTTTTTTTTGTTTTATATATGAAGCGTCCATAATTTTGGGCCAGTTTTTTTGTTCTTCCATTGAATAAGTATAAACATAATCAAAATCTTTGCAGATTTCTTTTCCAGAGCATTCG
>JAGCZN010000118.1 GCA_017959995.1 Clostridia bacterium | reverse complement strand
CGCAATGGCTTCGGACTACCGCGCGGTGTATCACGTCGACCTTGATACGGACGACGCGGTTTGCTACCGGGCGGATCCCGAAGACACCGATCAGACCGCCGCCGGGATACACTTCTCCTTTTCGCAAAGATTCCGTTATTACGCCGAAAATTACGTGGATAAGGAATACCGTGAAGAATTTTTGAAATATATCGATCCCGATCACATCCGCGAAGCCCTTGCAAAAGAAGAAATAATTTCCTACCGCTATCTTGCCCGCCGCGCCGGACGGGAATACTACGAAATGCTCCGCATGGCGGGGGTGAGGCATCCGGCGGACAGAAACGACCATATCGTACACGCGATCGGCTTAGGATTTACCGTTATCGACGCCCAGATGCGCGAAGACCTTGCAAGGCGTAAAGCGCTTGCGGAGGCATTGGCGGCTGCGGAAGAGGCGAGTATAGCCAAAACGGCGTTTCTATCCAATATGAGCCACGAGATAAGAACGCCGATGAACGCGATTATCGGACTTGACAGTCTTGCCCTGCGCGACGAAACGCTTTCCGAAAAAACGCGCGAATATTTGCGGAAAATAAACGGAAGCGCAAAGCACTTATTGGGGCTTATAAACGACATTCTCGATATGAGCCGCATCGAATCCGGCAAGCTGGTTCTTCGGAAAGAGGAATTTTCTTTCAGCGAAATGCTGGAACAGATCAACACGATGGTAATGGCGCAATGCAGCGAAAAAGGCCTGTCGTTCGAGTGCCGCATCACGGGGCACGTTGACGATCACTATATCGGCGACGATATGAAATTGAAGCAGATTCTCGTAAACGTTTTAAGCAACGCGATCAAGTTCACGAACGCGCCCGGCAGCGTTACGCTTTCCATTGAGAAAACGAACGATTACGAAGGTCAGTCCACTTTGCGGTTTTCTATCAAAGATACCGGCATAGGAATCAGCAAGGAATTTATTCCGAAGGTGTTCGATTCCTTCTCTCAGGAAGATAGCAGCCGCAACAATAAATACGGCAGCACGGGGCTGGGCCTGGCTATTACCAAAAACATAGTGGAGTTGATGAACGGAACGATCACCGTCGAATCGGAAAAAGGCGTAGGTACCGAGTTCGTTATCGTGGTAACTCTTCGGAACTGCAAGGATCCGCATACCGAGATCGATACGATCGGCACGAAGGATATGCACGTTCTGGTAGTTGACGACGATCCCATCGCCTGCGAGCACGCGCGGTTGGTGCTTGACGAATCGGGCATCAGAACGGATACCAGTACGAGCGGCAGGGAAGCGCTTGAAATGATCGAAGTATATCACGCCAAGCACGAACCGTATAATCTGGTTCTTCTCGATTGGAAAATGCCGGAAATGGACGGGCTGGACGTAGCGAAAGAGATACGGAAGCGGTATAACAACGAAACCACCGTGATCATACTTACGGCATATAACTGGGACGAGATCATGGACGAAGCGCTGCACATCGGGGTGGACAGTTTTCTTTCAAAACCGATTTTTGCCTCGAACGTGGTTGACGAATTCATGCGGATTGCCAGACGCAACAGGATGAGCACGCTGAATGAGGAAAGGCGCGTGAATCTTTCCGGCAGGCGCATTCTTCTGGCGGAGGACTTCATCGTCAACGCCGAGATCGTAAAAGAGTTGATGGCTCTTCGCAACGCTGAGGTAGATCACGCGGAAAACGGAAGAATCGCCGTTGAAATGTTTGAAAAGAGCGAGCCGGATTATTACGACGCAATCCTGATGGACGTGCGGATGCCCGAAATGGACGGACTGGAAGCGACGAAGGCGATACGCTCGTTGTCAAGGCCGGATTCTAAGGCGGTGCCTATCATCGCCATGACCGCAAACGCGTTTGACGAAGACGTTCAGCGATCGCTTCAAGCCGGAATGAACGCGCATTTGTCAAAGCCGGTAGAATCCGATCATTTATATAAAACGCTTGAAGAGCTTATTTGGGAGAGGACCCATCGGAAAGATCGATAAAAAGCAGACAATTTGACGGACGGGAGACGGAATACGATGGAAAAGAAAACGAAATTCAGCGTATCGGAAGAGAAAAGACGGATTCTTTTGGTAGAGGACGACGTCATCAATCAGGAAATGCTGAAAGAAAGTATCGGCAACGTTTACGAGCTTATCATAGCGGAAACGGGCGAAGAAGCTTTGGAGATCGTGCGAGAGCGGTTCAGAACGCTAAGCATTATCCTTCTGGATTTGAATTTACCCGGCGTCAAGGGGATAGAAGTTTTAAGGCGCATCAAGGGCGATCCCGCTTACGCCGGTTTGCCCGTCATCGTAATGACGTCGGACGGCGAAGCGGAAGTGGAGTGTTTGACGCTCGGCGCCGTCGACTTTATCCCGAAGCCGTACCCGCCGTCTAAAGTGATTCTTGCCCGAATCCTTCGCACGGTGGAACTTTACGAGGACAGAGACACTATCCGCTGGACCGAGCGCGACCATCTTACCGGCCTGTACAACAATGACTTCTTCTATCACTACGCCGATCAGCTCGATCTGTATCATAAGGACGTTCCCGCCGACGCGATAGTTGTGGATATCAACCATTTTCACACGGTAAACGACCGGTACGGAAAGGCCTACGGCGACAAGGTGTTAAAGCGCATAGCGGAAAACGCGCTGCGCGTGATCAACGAAATCGGCGGCATTGCGTGCCGCTGCGGGCCGGATACGTTCCTGTTTTACTGCCCGCACCGTGCCGATCACGAAGATATGCTAAATAAACTGTCCGCTAAATTGGAAGACGATAATCCGGGCGAAAATCACGTCAGATTGAGAATGGGAGTTTATTCCGAAGTCGATAAATCGCTTTACGTCGACCGCAGATTTGACAGGGCGAAACTGGCGGCGGATTCCGTCAAAGGAAACCTCGCTAACCCCATCGGGTTCTACGATCATTCCATGCACGACGCCGAGGTGCTGGAAGAGCAGTTGATAGACGATTTTCCCACGGCTATCAAAGAAAAACAGTTCGTAGTGTTCTATCAACCCAAATTCGACGTGCGCGGCGACGAACCGGTTCTTATCAGCGCGGAGGCGCTGGTGCGGTGGAATCATCCCGAACTCGGCATGGTGAGTCCCGGCGTGTTTATCCCGCTGTTTGAAAAGAACGGGCTTATACAAACCCTGGATAACTACGTATGGTCGGAAACGGCGGCGCAGATACGCGATTGGAAGGCGCGGTTCCACGTTTCCGTTCCGGTTTCGGTAAACGTTTCGCGCATCGACCTTTTCGATCCGTATCTTATCGACAAACTGCTTGATATTACGGAAAAAAACAGCCTGAAAACCGAAGAATTGCTACTTGAGATAACGGAGTCGGCATATACGGAAAACGCCGGGGTAATCGTTGAAAACGTGAAGCAACTGCGCAAACTCGGTTTCAGGATCGAGATGGACGATTTCGGCTCCGGGTATTCGTCGCTCAGTATGCTGTCGGTGCTTCCCATCGACGCGCTGAAGCTGGATATGCAGTTTGTCCGCAGCGCCTTCAGGGAACGCAAGGAAACGAGGCTTCTGGAAGCTATGATAGGCCTTTCCCATTCGTTTGACGTGCCTACGATCGCCGAGGGCGTTGAAACTGCCGAGCAGGTATCCGCGCTGAAAGCGATGGGATGCGATATCATACAGGGTTACTATTTTTCGCGCCCGGTGCCCGCAAGCGAATTTGAAAGATTCGTAACCGAAAAGCAGGATAATCCGGTTTGCGCTTAACGGAGGATTGCTTATGCTTACCATTGAAAAATTAAAGGAATACGGCGCGGACGTAGAAAAAGGGCTTTCGCGCTGCGCAAACAACGAAGCGCTTTATCTTCGCCTCGTAAGATTATGCGTGGGGGAACTGTCGTCCTGCGCGCTGGGAGACGCGCTTAAAGCAGGCGATCTGGAAAAAGCGTTCGATATAGCTCATAAATTAAAGGGAGGGGTTAGCAATCTGGCGCTTACCCCGCTATCGGCACCTATTTTAGAACTTACCGAACGGCTTCGCGCTAAAACGCCGGAAAATTACGAGCCGCTTTATAACGAGATCGTAAAGGAAACGGCGGTTCTGTCCGCGCTTTTGTGAAGTAAACGCGCAAACAAAACCATAACGGGCGGACGAAGGAGAACGGAAAATGGAATTGATACGGAGTTTTTCAATAGATCATACGCGCATTATACCCGGTATTTTCACAAGCAGGGTAGATTATTTGGGCGAATATCCGGTTACCACTTACGATATAAGGCTTAAAAGACCTAACAGAGAGCCCGTAATCGACGTTGCGGCAATGCACTCGCTTGAACATATCATTGCAACTTTTCTTCGCAACGACGCCTTGTGGAAAGACGAAATTATTTATTGGGGACCTATGGGTTGTCTTACGGGCTTTTATCTGATACTCAAAGGCAACCGCGCCCCGCGGGAACTTTACGATATTATACTGAAAGCCTTCAAAGCCGTAGAAGATACGCGTGAAGTGCCCGGTGCCGCGCCCGTAAATTGCGGGTATTATCGCATGCACAATCTTGAAATGGCAAAATGGTACGCGAGGGAATTCGTCGCTTATCTCGAAGAAAACGCCGGAAATAACGATATATTTGAATATCCCGAAACGGAAAGGCTTGTTACGGATGACGGGCGGAATTTTTTCGATTCGTAATCGATATGCCGCCGATAACGTGAGATAAAGGGGGTTTTTATAATTTTATAATACAAAAAAGCAGGCCGCATGCGCGGCCTGCTTTTATCGTTATCGTTTTACTTGTTTGCAAGGCGTTTATAACCTTCGAGGCGGGCGGTGTTTTCCTTTTCCGCTTCTTCAAAGAGTTTTTCCGCAACTTCAGGCATAGCCTTCTTCAGGGAAGTGTAACGCGTTTCTCCGAGAAGGAAGTCGTGATAACTTGCGGTGGGCTCTTTCGAGTCGAGCGTGAAGGGATTTTCTTCCGTGCCTACCTTGGTAGGATTATAACGGTAGCAGTGCCAGTAGCCTGCTTCTACCGCTCTCTTTTCCTCTTCCTGCGATTTGCTCATATTTATGCCGTGGTTGATGCACGGGGCGTAGCAGATAACGAGGGAGGGTCCGTCGTAACTTTCGGCCTCTATTATGGCGTTGAGGAATTGCTGTTTGTTGTAGCCCATAGAGCATTGCGCAACGTAAACGTAGCCGTAACTCATAGCCATCATGCCAAGGTCTTTCTTTTTAACTCTCTTGCCGGCGGCGGCGAATTTGGCTACCGCGCCCGTCGGGGTGGATTTACTTGCCTGTCCGCCCGTGTTGGAGTAAACTTCGGTATCGAGAACCAGAACGTTTACGTCTTCGCCCATGGCGAGAACGTGATCGAGCCCGCCGTAACCTATATCGTAGGCCCAGCCGTCGCCGCCGAAGATCCAGATGGATTTTTTAACCAGGCAATCTTTCGCGTCGAGTATTTCTTTTACGAGCGCGTCGTGCGCGCAGCCGCAACCGTTGCATTTTTCGATAGTGGAAACGAGTTTTTCCGAAGCCGCTTTGCTGCCTTCGGCGTTCTTTCTGTTTTCAAGCCATTCGGCGCAGGCCGCTTTTGCTTCGGGCCAATCTTCGCACTCGTTCATAAGCGCTTCAATCTTTTCGGCAAGTTTAGCTCTTCTCTGGCCGTAAGCGAGGTTGAAGCCGTAACCGAATTCGGCGTTGTCTTCAAACACACTGTTCGCCCAGGCGGGGCCGTGGCCTTCTTCGTTCTTGGTGTAGGGGCACGTGGGGGAAGATCCGCCGTAGATCGACGAGCATCCCGTGGCGTTGGCTACAACCATTCTGTCACCGAACATTTGCGTAACCACTTTAACGTAAGGCGTTTCGCCGCAACCCGCGCACGCGCCGGAGAATTCGAACAGCGGCTTGTTGAATTGCGAGCCCATTACGGTGGAAGTTTTGAATTTAGAAGTATCCGCTTTGGGAAGTTTTTCGGAATATTCGTAATTTACCGTTTCCGCCTCGACTACCGTTTCAAACGGCACCATTTCCAGTGCGGGAACTTTTGCCGGGCAAACGTTTGCGCACACGCCGCAACCCATACAATCGAGCGGGGAAACCTGTATCCTGAATTCGTATCCCGGCATACCGGTGGCGGGTTTCGTAACGTAAGAAGCGGGTTTTTCCGCGTCGGCGGCGTTTACCGCGGGGCGGATACAGGCGTGCGGGCACACGAAAGTACACTGGTTACATTGTATGCAGTTTTCGGGTATCCACTTGGGCACTTTTACCGCAACGCCGCGTTTTTCAAAGCGCGTGGTGCCGGTGGGAACGGATCCGTCCGCATTGAAAGCGGAGGAGGGAAGTTTATCGCCTTCAAGTACGAGTATCGGGTGAACTACTTCGCGGAAATATTCGTTATCGGCCACTTTTGCGGGCGCGGCGCCTTCGGTGGCGGTAGCCCAGGCGGCGGGTATTTCTATTTTAACCAGGTTCGCCTGCGCGGATTCTATGGCGGCGTAATTCATATTTACAACGGCGTCGCCCTTCTTCGCAAAGGATTTATAAGCCATCTTCTTCATATAATCCTGCGCGTCGGCATAGGGCATGATGTCCTCGTTGATGAGGAAGAAAGCCGATTGCAAAATGGTGTTCGTTCTTCCGCCGAGGCCTATTTCGCCGGCTATCTTTATAGCGTCGATAACGTAAAGTTTGGCGTTCTTTTCGGCAAGCGCGCGTTTCATCTTCGCAGGCAGGTGTTTTTCGAGAAGATCGACCGTCGTCCAGGATGAGTTCAGAAGGAATTTTCCGCCTTTTTTAAGGTCGGTAACCATATCGTAACGGGTAACGTACGAGGGGTTGTGGCAGGCGATGAAGTCCGCCGCGTCTATAAGGTAGGACGACTGAATGGGCGTATCGCCGAATCTTAAGTGCGAAACGGTTATGCCGCCGGACTTCTTCGAATCGTAGAAGAAGTAACCCTGAACGTATTTATCCGTGTGATCGCCTATTATCTTTATGGTGTTCTTGTTCGCGCCTACGGTTCCGTCCGATCCGAGCCCGTAGAACTTACAGGAAACGGTGCCTTTCGGGGCGGCGTCGTACTTTTCGGAAAAGTCGAGCGAGGTGTGGGTTATATCGTCGTAAATACCTACGGTAAAGTGGTTTTTGCTCTCTTTGGCTTCAAGGTTTTTATAAACCGAATATATCATCGAAGGATTGAATTCCTTGCTGCCGAGGCCGTATCTTCCGCCTACTACCTTGATATCCGTCATACCCTTTTCAAGAAGGGCAGCGCACACGTCGAGGTAGAGGGGTTCGCCGAGGGAGCCGGCTTCCTTCGTCCTGTCGAGAACGGCTATTTTCTTTACCGTTTTGGGAAGAGCCGCTATGAACGCTTCGGTAGCGAACGGGCGGTAAAGGCGAACTTTAACCACGCCGAGTTTATGGCCTTCGGCGTTGAGTTTGTTTATGGTTTCTTCAATGGCGTCGGCCCCGCTGCCCATTATAACGGTAACGTATTCCGCGTCGGGCGCGCCCACGTAATCGAACAGGTGATATTTCCTGCCGGTAATGGCGGAAACCTTGTCCATATAACTCTGAACTATCGCGGGCGTGGCGTCGTAATACTTGTTGGCGGTTTCCCTGTTCTGGAAGTAGGTATCGGCGTTCTGCGCGGTGCCTTTCTGAACGGGGTGTTCGGGGTTGAGGGCGCGGCTTCTGAAATCTTCAATCGCGGCCACGTCAACAAGGCCCTTCATCTCGTCGTAATCGATAACGTCTATCTTGGAAACTTCGTGGCTTGTCCTGAACCCGTCGAAGAAGTGCAGGAAGGGCACTTTAGCCGTAAGGGTGGAAAGATGCGCCACGAGGGCGAGATCCATAACTTCCTGTACGGAACAGGAAGAGAGCATGGCGAAGCCCGTCTGGCGGCAGGCCATAACGTCGGAATGGTCGCCGAAAATGTTAAGCGAATGCGCCGCCAAAGCGCGCGCGCTCACGTGGAAAACCGTGGGCAGAAGTTCGCCCGCTATCTTGTACATATTCGGTATCATAAGCAGTAAGCCCTGGCTCGCCGTATAGGTGGTGGTTAGGGCGCCCGCGGAAAGAGAGCCGTGCACCGCGCCCGCGGCGCCCGCTTCCGACTGCATTTCCGCAAGTCTTAACTTCTGGCCGAACATATTCACTCTGCCGGTGGCAGACCATTCGTCGGCAACTTCCGCCAGGGGAGCAGATGGGGTTATCGGGTAGATAGCCGCAACTTCACTGAAAGCATACGCTACGTGGCTGGCGGCGGTATTGCCGTCAATAGTCATTTTTTTCATTTTATAACCTCCGTAAAAACGTGTATTTTTGCCTGATACAAGCGTTTGCCCGCCGCTTTCGGCGCCTTGAAAAAAGCCTTCGCCCAAGCGGCCGCCGCGCAAACAAAATTATTATACACCAAAAATTTTTTTAAGTCAATAGTAATGTATAAAATATATAATATTATAAGTTATTACGAAAACGTTAAGTATCGCAAAAAAAAGACGGGCGCGGCGAAATTTTTTACAAAATCGCCGCGCCGTAGTTTATTAAACGTTAACTCGCGTTTCCGTATAAATTATATAGCCGGTCGGGATCTATATACAGCAATTCGTTCGCATAATTATAAGGCAAATCGTCTAAGGAGCTATAACTTACCATATATGCCGAGTAATTTCCCCAATATGTATCCGAAACGTAATCGCTGTAAATTGCGGTGGGTATATAAATAACGCAATCAACAGGCAACGTTCCGAAAGTATAACTACTGATTTCAATCACAAACTCGTCGCCGTAAATAACTATCTCATCAAGTCCGGTGCAACCGTAAAATGCGTAATTTCCTATGCTTTCAACGCTTTCCGGTATCATTTGCATAAACAACTTCAGTTTCTACATTGTTTCCTACTACTCTAAAACAAATAGCGCAAAAAATAAAAAGTAAAATTATTATTGATATTTTTCTTTCTCTCATGATTCAGCTTATTCTCCTTTTTAGTTTTTAATCCAATTAGCATAAATGAAATAGATATGATTTTCGGGATAGTAGAAAGATGATCTGCCCGGCACCGGAATGGGTTCCGCTTTATTTATAACTGTATCAAAACTCCATTCGTTTTCGCACTCGGGCTCCGTGTACCAGCCACAGAAAGTATAACCGTCGCGCTTAGGATCGGGCGGGATTATTTCAACCTTTTCTCCGTCTTCAACGTCGTCTATCCAATAATATCCCTCGTTCGGCGCTTCTTCGTAATTATACATAAACTCCACGTTTGCAGGAATCGCGCCAAATGTATAAAAAATTATTGATTTGTATTCCAAGTCATTTATCACATCATAACTGTCTTGATAATTTTCTATATAATAGTTACTATAATTAACATATAAACGATAACTGTTAGGATGTAATGAACTTCCTGAAATTTTACTCAATTTGCCATAATTTAAAACTACTTTTTTTAGATTCTCAAATCTCTCCAAAGGTTGATAATCATAAAAATCAAGACTTGTTTGCCAGCCGAATTTATATTCAAAATATATCTTCTCGAGAGTATTATTATCTCCCCAGTCGGCAGGAAACCTACCAAATCCGCGCGAATCGCGTATCATATAAGTATATCCCCCGATAGTTTCAGGTACAACGATGATTTTTTGTTGATGGCCGAGTTCTGTCAGCCCTACAATCTCCACATATTCTCCTTTCGGCGGTTTATAATATACAAAAAATCCATCCTCATAAGTAGGATATAACGTTTCACCCGTACACCCCATAGGCAGAAACAGCGCGAGGGATAAAACTAAAATAAGAAACAATGTCGTAATTTTTTTCATCATTTTTCTCCTTATAAATCAGTAGTTGATAATAAAATCAACGGTATCTATTTCCGTTTTATCCATTACTATAGCAAGGCATCTCTTTTTCGGGGGTGTGCCGTCTTTTCTGAAAAAGCACCCTTCCGTCTTTTGGTTAACGGAAATTTCAAGTTTGCCGTCCTGTTCTTTCATATATTTTATCCGGCAACTTCTACCCCAATAAATATCTCTGTAAAAATAAAGAATAACTACTTTTTTGTCGAAATCGACTTCTTGTGGAAAACTTTCGAAAGCCTTATCAAAAGTTGCCTTATCGGCCACAACTTTCGTTATGGTTTCAGGCAAATTTTCATCTTGCTGATCGTAATATATACGAATTTCATTTTTTTGCGAATATTCTTCAGTCAAAAAAGTTTGTGCGTTATCGTAAATTTCCGCATTATAATTTCCGTACCCCGCAGGTATAGACAGCGAGAGGGAGAAAATGCCCGCAAGAAACGTTGTTAAAATTCTTTTTTTCATAGTCTTCTCCTCAATTTTCTATCCATTTTGCGTATATAAAATTTATAAAGTTTTCGGGATAATAAATTATGTCTTCGTGACGTGTAGACAAAGGTTCGGGTTTATTTATAACCGTATTAAAATCCCATTCGTTTTCGCACTCGGGCTCCGTGTACCAGCCACAGAAAGTATAACCGTCGCGCTTAGGATCGGGCGGGATTATTTCAACCTTTTCTCCGTCTTCAACGTCGTCTATCCAATAAT
>JAGCZN010000117.1 GCA_017959995.1 Clostridia bacterium | reverse complement strand
CAGTTACAACAGCAATTGAGAAGCATATTACAGGCAAGACATTCGCAACAGGAATTGAGGCATTCGTTCCCTCCCATCTGCCTGTCGTAAGGATCAAATCTCTGTTCGGAGACGTGCTGGCATCGGCGGAATTCCCCGAAGTGAAGTTCTTGTTCTTGAACTCCATTTCCTTTACGAGTTTGTCGTAAGCGTCTTTATACTTCGGGTTATCGGGATCCTTCGTAAGCGCAATCTCCATTTGTTTTTTGCACTCGTTTCCCCAGTTTTTCTTATAATAAACGGCAGCTTGAAGATAATGCCATTCAGCATGCCGTTCCGAATACGAATCGAGCCTTTGCTGAGCCTCTTCTATTTTTCCCGCCTTTATGAGAGCGTCCACCTCGGCGTAAAGGTTTTTTCCGGAAGAACGATTACCGGCCGCATCGTCGGCCGCATTTTCCGCGGGTTGCCGTTCGGCGTCGGAAGCGGGCGTTTCAGTATAAGACGCGGCGTCGTTACCGGTTTTATCGGTAAAACCGGAAACCTTTCTTTCCCGCATTATCGAATAATAAGCCTGTTCGACCGCTTCAAGCATTTCGGCGGCGTCGTTACCGGCTTCGCCCGCCTGAAATCTTTCTTCGGAATACTTCGCTTTAAGAACCTTATACGCGTCGGTTATTTCGGAATTGGTGGAATATTCTTTTACTCCCAGAATTTCGTAACTCGTTTTATTGCTCAGATCTACGGGCATTTTTTCACCTCTTTAATCGGTAAGATACTTTTTTGCCACGGCGTCCGTCCTTTTCGGGATACCCCGTATAAGCACGTTTTCGGCAAGGTCTTTATTGAAATAGAATTTTGCGTTTTCATACCCTTTTTTCAAGCGGAAAAAGGCGGAATTGAAAAAGCCGAACACCTCGTCCCTATGGAGGCGTAAAAGTTGTTTTCCGTCGTGCGCGTCAGGATAGGCAAGCGCAAAAACGTTGTAATTGCCGCTTTTTCTGTCTTTATCGAAATCGTCCAACGCATCTAAAAGATATATCCATTTTCCGAGAAAATAAAAGATATCCTTCACGTTTTCGTCAAATTTTCCGCCGAGAACTTCCCTTGCTATTTCCGCGGCGAGTACGGAAAACGGATCCGCAGCCATATCGGGCGAGGGGCATTCGTTTTTTTCGAGAGCAGACAGCGACAAATAGCACTTTTCCACGGCTTTTCCGAACTGCGGGTATTTTTTTACAGCGCGGCGGTACCCTTTTGAAAACACGGCGGACTTAAGATTTTTCTTTCCCGTGTCGGCGCGATCGTCAACGGCTTTGTAATAGCACAAAATAACGTTTACCGCCGCCATTTGTTCGCTGATATTATCGGGCACGGCGATATTTCTGCGCTTAAACCAATGCGCCGCGCAGCGCTGTTTTTTTATTTTGACGTCGGTATCGGCCAGGTTGTGCAGAAGAACGGAAAGAAACGCCACGTCGTAAGTAAGACCGAATCTCGCGATCTGCCCGCACAGTTTGCCTATCGATTTGCACAGACCGCAATACACCGCGCCGTACAGAACGTCGTCTTTTTTATACAGATACGGATCGTCCGTTCTGACGTAGCCGAACACTACTTTTTCCTTTCGGGCGAATACAGCCCGACTTTTCTGTAAACTTTGGAAAGCGTTTTATTCGCGAGGTAACCCGCGCGGTCGGCTCCGTTTTTCATAACCTCGTCGAGATAGGCTTTATCGGAAAGCAGTTCGAGCGTCTTTTTTCTCACGGGGGCTATCGCCGCCGCAACGGTTTCGCCCACGGCGATTTTGAATTCACCGTAACCTTTACCGGCAAACTTTTCTTCCGTGCAGGAAATATTTTCGCCCGTTACTGCGGAATAGATGGTTATAAGATTACTTATTCCCGGTTTATCGGCCGAAAAGCGTATCGAGTTATCGCTGTCGGTAACGGCGCGTTTGAACTTGCGGATAACGGTTTCCTCATCATCGAGAAGCGAAACGTAAGAATTTTCGTTCGGATCGCTCTTGGACATTTTTCTTTCCGGATCCTGAAGGCTCATTATTTTTGCGCCGATGCCGGGAATGATCGGCTCGGGAACGACGAACGTTTCGCTGTATCTGTTATTGAAACGGATTGCGAGATCCCTCGTCAGTTCGAGATGCTGTTTCTGGTCGACGCCTATGGGCACCACGTCGGCCCCGTACAGAAGAATATCCGCGGCCATAAGAACGGGATAATCCATAAGGCCCATATTCACGTTGTCGGCGTGTTTTTTCGATTTATCCTTGAACTGCGTCATTCTGCCGAGCTCGCCCGGATAAGCGAGCGTGTTGAGTATCCACGTGAGTTCCGCGTGGGCGGGAACGTGCGACTGCATGAACAGACACGATTTTTCGGGATCTACCCCGCACGCGATATACAGCGCGAGAAGTTCCAGACTTTTCGCCCTCAATTCTTTCGGCTCTCTCCTTACCGTAAGGCAATGAAGATCCGCTATCGAGTATATGCAATTATATTCATCCTGAAGCATTACCCAGTTCTTTATCGCGCCGAGATAATTTCCGAGCGTCGGCACCCCGCTGGGCTGGGCGGCGCTGAATAAAGTTTTTTTATCAGTTTGCATAATATTTTACCTTGCGGCACGAAAACCGTTTATTTCCTGTTTCCGCCGAGATATCTTTTTGCGAAAGAAGGCATTCCGTCGTCCTCGTCGCGCTCGTTTTCCCGCAGGTTCTGCGGGGCGGGGTTCTTTTGCGGCGGAATGTCGAATTCCTCTTGTTTTACGTTTGCGCCCATCAACATATCGAGCGCCTGCTTGGGATTGCCCTTAGCCGCGGCGGGCGGCGCGTTTTCCGTTTCTCCGGCACCGTCAAACCCCGTTGCGATTATGGTTATATCCACTTCTCCGTTCAGATCCGCGTTTATGTTCGTTCCGAAAATTATATTAGCGGAATCCGCAACCACGTTACGTACAAGGCCAGCGGCTTCGTCAACCTGCCCCAAAGTGAGATCCGTACCGCCCGTTATATT
>JAGCZN010000116.1 GCA_017959995.1 Clostridia bacterium | reverse complement strand
TCACCGATCCGGGTGAAGGAATTACCAATTCCGTGGCTTACGCGCTTGAAAAACTGGGAATAACGCCGCCCGAAAGAAAAGAACTTTATAAATTCATAGGGCCTCCGCTTTACGAATCCTTTATGGAATATTACGGATTAACCCCCGAAAACGCGCAAAAAGGCGTGAAATACTATCGCGAATATTTTGACGCGCGCGGGATATTTCAAAACGTTCCGTACCCCGACGCGGCCGCCGCGCTTAATAAGCTTAAAGAACTCGGATACGTTCTCGTTCTCGCTACTTCCAAACCCGAACCCGCCGCTTTACGCATACTGAAAAAGTTTGAAACGGAAAAATACTTTGATTTCGTTTGCGGGGCGGATCTCGAGGGGAAACTTACGAAAAAGGACGACGTTATCCGCTACGCGATGCGCGCCGCGAATATTGCCGATCCTTCTTCCGCCGTTATGGTGGGCGACAGAAAACACGACGTGTACGGCGCCCGCGCAAACGGAATGATATGCGTGGGCGTAACCTTCGGATACGGCGGCGAAACGGAACTAAAAGAGGCAAAAGCCGCCTTTATCGCGCAAAATTTCGCGCAGGTTACCGATTATATAATAAATCTCGGCTGACGATGGCCGAGATTTTTACGCTTTAACGCACGTTCTTTCTTCCCGAAGAGATCATTTCCCGCTCGAACTCTTCGGGATTTTTAAGGTAGTAATCCTGATGATATTCTTCCGCGGGATAAAAGCCGGTAAATTTTTCAACGCTTACGAAAACTTTTTTGCCCGAGATCTTTTCGGTTTCCATTATCTTTTCCGTAACGATTTTCTCCTCCTCGGGGCCGCTACAATATACGGCGAGGGTGTACGAACGACCGCGATCGATATACTGCCCTTCCCCGTCGAACGGATCGACCGAGGAAAAAAACGCGGCGACGAGTTCCCGAAACGATACCGCGGCGGGATCGTATTCCACGCAGATCGTTTCACGGTGAGAAGTTTCCTGACGTTTCACCTTTTCGTAAACGGCGTCGGTTTCCGTTCCGCCCGAATAGCCGCTTATAACGCCGCTCACGCCTTTTTGATTTTTGAACGCGGGAGTTATGCACCAGAAGCACCCGCCCGCAAAATACGCTCTTTTCATATTTTATATTTTACAACCGCGAAAAGATTTTGTCAACAATCGGCAAATAATTATAATATCGACCGAAAAGTTTTACGCGGTAAAAGCTTTAGGAAAAAAGGAGAAGCAGTCCGCGGGGAAAAGGAGCCGCAGGCGTAAACGCAAACGAACCGCAATAAATGCGGTTCGCTATATAATTTGCCTTACGGCGACGTGGTCTGGGTGAGAAGACTTGAACTTCCGGCCTCATGAACCCCATTCATGCGCGCTACCAAACTGCGCCACACCCAGTCGGCATATATGATTATAATAAATTCCGAAAAAAAACACAACAATTTTTTTGCGGATTAACGATTTTTTTATGAAAATTTTTTTCCGCGGGAAAACCTTACCGTTCATCCCCGCGGAAGTATCGTTTATAAAATTTTTATTTTCTGAAAAAAGAATATTCTTCGGGGTCAAGATAGTTTTGCAATTCGCTTTCAAGCGCGTTGCAGCGGCGCACGCATTTATTAAGTATAAACCGCTTTCCGTTTTCGCGTTCCACCACAACTTTTACGTCGCCCTCGTAAAAGTTAAGGGCATCCATAATATCGTCGAGATCGTCTTCCTTGTCGTCGGGCAATTTTATGAGAAGCCAATCTCTTTCAAACGGCAAATCCATCTGCAGTTGTTTTTGCGGCTGCTCGCTTTCAAAAACCTCAACGGAGTCCACAAGCACCTTCGGTTCGCTTCCCCTTTCGTATTTGAGCGTTCCGCTCACTTTCAGAATTTCCTCTTCTTTTATATTGTTTTTGAATCTCTCGTAAGTTTTCGGGAAAAGCACGCACTCTATCTGCCCGTAAACGTCTTCAATAGTGATATACGCCATAGAATCACCGCGCTTGGTGGTTATGCGTGACCAACTTTGTATCATTCCGCCCAACGTTACGCGCGCGCCGTCCTGAATTTCGGTGTAGTTCTTTTCCCCGTCCTCGTCCTCTTCAAAGTATTGAAGCGCCTCCGTGGTGAAAAAGCCTTTGAAAATTTCCCCGTACCCTTCGAGCGGGTGACCGGAAACGTAAACGCCGATAACCGATTTCTCCTTGGTGAGCTTGGTTTTCTGGTCGTACTCGTCAACGTCGTCGGGATATTCCACGGTAACGGTGTTATCCTCAACTATAGAATCGAAAAGGGATATCTGGTTGCTTTCTCTCTGCTTGGCTATACCGGCTACGCGATCGAGAAGGTTTTCATAAACGGCGATCAGTTTAGCCCTGGCTATACCGAAACAATCGAACGCCCCCGCGAGAATGAGGTTTTCAAGCATCCTTTTGTTCAGAAGTTTTCCGGCGCAACGGGATACGAAGTTTTCAAAAGATTTGAATTCGCCGTGTTCCGTTCTCTCTTTAACGAGCATTTCTATTGCGCTGAGCCCCACGTTTTTAATAGCCACAAGCCCTATCCGAACGCATTTGTTTTCCACGGAAAAATACGGTTTCGATTTGTTTATATCCGGCGGAAGAACAGGTATGTTTTTATCTTTAAGATATTGAATATATTTGGTGGTTTCTTCGATTTTATCTATTCTGTTGTTGAGGATAGCGGCGAGAAATTCGTGCGGGTAAAACTTTTTGAGATACGCCGTCTGATAGGCGAGAACGGCGTAAGCCGCCGCATGAGATTTATTGAAGGCGTACTTGGCGAAATCGGCCATTTCGTCGAAAATATTTTCGGCTACGTCCTGCGGAACGCCTCTCTTTACGGCGCCGTCTATAGCGGGTTTATCGTCTTCCGCGGGTTTGCCGAACACGAAGTAGTGGCGCTGGCGGGCCATTTCATCAACGTTCTTTTTGCCCATTGCGCGGCGGATTATATCCGACTGACCGAGGGTGTACCCCGCAAGTTTCTGAACGATTTCCATAACCTGTTCCTGATAGATTATGGTGCCGTGCGTAACTTTGAGTATCGGCTCTAAAAGCGGGTGTTTGTAAACTATGCTTCCCGGATTGTGCTTATATTGAATATATTTCGGTATGGAATCCATCGGACCGGGGCGGTATAGCGAAATACCGGCTATAATATCTTCGAGATTGCTCGGTTTAAGATCGCGCATAAACCTTTTCATACCGGGACTTTCAAGTTGGAATACCGCGTCGGTATCGCCCTCTCCGATAAGATCGTACGCCGCCTTGTTCTCGTAACCTATCTGCTGAAAATCTATATCCCTGCCGTAATCTTCCTTTATATAAATCAGCGTTTTTTTGATATCGGTAAGCGTGCGCAGGGCGAGGAAGTCCATTTTAAGAAGCCCGAGGGCTTCGTCTTCCTTCATGTCGAACTGCGTTACCACGTCGCCGCCGTTCAGTGAAAGCGGAATATTATCCGCAAGCGGTTTGGCGCAAATTATAACGCCTGCCGCGTGCTGCGAAGTGTTTTTAGGCATACCTTCAAGCCGCATTGCCATATCTATTACGTTGTGAAGGGTGGAATCTTCGTTATAGAGATCTTTCAACTCCCTCACGCTCACATCCACCCCGTCCTTATTGGTTTTGAACCCGAGCGATTCGGCTATCGTTGCCTTGCCGTCCATAAGTTTGGTGATCCTGTTTACGTCGGCAAACGGTATATTATAAACACGGGCTACGTCCTTTATTGCGGCTTTGCTGGCCAGCGTTCCGAACGTAACTATCTGCGAAACCTTGTCCGCGCCGTATTTATCGCGCACGTACTCTATTACTTCCTGACGGCGCTCGTTGCAGAAATCTATATCGAAATCGGGCATGGAAACGCGTTCGGGGTTAAGGAATCTTTCGAACACGAGGGAATATTTCAGCGGCTCAACGTCGGTTATGCCGACGGAGTACGCTACTATGCTGCCGACGCCCGAACCGCGCCCCGCTCCTACGGGTATATCGTGCTGGCGGGCGTAATTGATGAAATCCCACACGATAAGGTAATATTCCACGAACCCCATAGTGGAAATTACGTTCAGTTCGTATTCAAACCTGTTGCGTATCTCTTCGGTGATGACGGGATAGCGGCGTTTGAGGCCCTCTTCGCCGAGTTTTCTTAAATACTCGTAAGGCGTCATCCCGTCGGGCGGAACGTAGCCTGGAATAAGCGTTTTATCCCTTATCGGATCGCCGTTGGGTTTGAGATCGAAACACGGCTCTTCCGCGCATTTTTCCGCGATTTCAAGGGTATTTGAAAGCGCTTCGGGATAGGCGGGGAATAATTCCGCCATCTCGTCGCCGCTCTTTAAGTAAAATTCTTTGGAGCCGAATCTCATACGGTTCGGATCGTCTATCGTGCGCTTGGTGTTGATGCAGAGCATAACGTCCTGCATCTCCCAATCGCGCTTTTCAAGGTAATGCGCGTCGTTGGTGGCTGCGAGTTTAACGTTAATTTCGCGCGATAGCCTTATGAGCAGGGGAATAACGTACTTTTCTTCTTCAAGGCCGTGATCCTGAATTTCGATATAGAAATCGTCACCGAAAATTTCTTTGAAAAACAGCGCGGTATTTTTAGCGCCTTCGTAATCGCCGTTAAGAAGTTTTTTGGGTATTTTGCCCGCTATGCACGCCGAAAGACAAACGAGCCCTTCGGAATGTTCTTTCAGAAGTTTGTAATCGGCGCGGGGTTTGGAGTAAAAGCCGCGCACCCACGCGTCGGAATTGAGGCGGATAAGATTTTTATACCCTTTTTTGTTTTTGCAAAGAAGAATCAGGTGGTCGTATTCCGAATCGGCGCGGCCGCTTTTTCTGTCCATATCCTCGCACATATACATCTCGCAGCCGATTATGGGCTGAACGCCGGCCTTTTTCGCCTCTTCCGCAAAATAAAGCGTACCGAACATGTTTCCGTGATCGGTTATGGCTACCGCCCTTTGCCCCAGCCCTTTTACCACTTTGAATATTTCGTCTATCTTTGCGGCTCCGTCGAGCAGGCTGTATTCGGTGTGAACGTGTAAATGAACAAAATCTATCATCTTAACCTCTGCGTCAGTTTTTTATTTCCGATGCGATACGAAGTATTTTTCTCATTCTGTGATTGATGCAACTTTTGGTTACGCCTTCGGCCTCCGCAAGTTCTTCAAACGTCATACAATCGTCGTTTAATCTTAAAAGACAAAGCCGTTTCAGTTCGGGCCGCAAAGAATCAAGCCCAATTGACGAAGATATGGCGTTTATGGCCTCTATCTGGCGCGCCGCTGCCGCAACCTGTTTGGAAATGTTGCCTAAATCGCAGTTTATCTTGCGATTCACGTTGTTGTTATAATCCTTTTCAACAACCGTTTCGGAAAGGACGGCAAGGCTTTCTTCCGCCCCGATCAGCGACAGGAATTCCTGCAGTTCGTCGTTGTTTTTAATGTACACCACAAAGTTATTCTTCCTTTCGATAAGTTTTGCGAGAATATCGAACTCCGCAAGGATTTCGGCGAACGCGTGAGCGGTTTCGTAATACGAAAACACCACTTCAAGGTGGTAACCCGTGTTTTTCGCTACGTCTTCCGAAGGAATGGTGCAACTTCCCCCGCCCAAAAAAGCGCCCGCCATATACGCGCGTTTACAGCACTCGGACTCCACGAGATACCTGTCTATATCCACCGAAAGGCTTATCCCGGCGCTAGTTATAACGAGAATGCCGAGTTCCTTCAAAATGTCGGCGGTGCCTGCGGAAAGGTATTCGTAGGAATATTTTTCACGCCCGGACGAACCGTTCGCCCTTGCCCTGCCTTTAAGAGAAAAAGTGCCGTCCATTACGGACGCAAAGTATTCCGCAGTAGCTTTACTTTCGGTGAAAAATGAAAATCCAACCTCTCCGCCGCGGGTAAAAACCGAGCCGGAAGTCCGCAAAAACGCGGATAAACACGCCATACGGCAACATGCCGAAGGATATTTTATACGCGTTAGTTCCTCTTTTATTTTACCCGTAAAGCTCATAGTTTCACTCCCTTGTACGCGGCGAAACGGAAATCCGGCAGACGGTTCACGTTGTGTACTCTCTCTACCGGGATACCGAGGCGGGATATCAGCGAATACGCGGGATCGGCGTCCGCCACCCTGTCCGGCGAATGGGCATCCGACCCAATAACGAAATTCACTCCCGTATCTATAACGTCTTTCCATTCCTCGTCGGTCATGTGGGATTTTTTGGTATTTATTTCAACGTACGTGCCGTATTCCCTGCAACAATGAGCCACTTCTTTCACATCGGAAAATACCCGGTAGTTAAGATGGGTTATTACGTCGATGGGTTGCTTTCTTATAGCGTTTAAGTAAACGCCGGTCATAAAAGATTTTGCGCTGCCGCTTAGTTCTCCCCCGAAATTCGCCGCCAAAGGAGAAATAACGCCGACGTTCCAAAACGAAGAAAAGTCCCTATATCCCACAAAAACGTGTGCTCCCGCGAGAAAAATATCGAATTTATCGTACAGGTCGTCGGTGAGATCGCACAATCCGTCTTTGCGTATGAAATTGCTTTCGATACCCATGAGAACGCGTACGCCCGTTTTTTCTTCGGCACGGGAACAATCCTCTCTCAAAGCGGAAAGCCTGTCCTTTTTTATCCCGAAAAAGGGGTGCGAAAAACCGTGATCGGAAATTCCGACCGCATAAAGACCCTTATTTTTTGCGGCTGCGGCGTTATCTTCAACCGAGCCGCTACCGTGGCTGTATACGGTATGGGTATGATAGTCGCCGTGAAGCGTCATTTGAATTCTCCTACGTATTTTATTTCCTCTTCAAGCGTTACGCCCGTACGCTCCTTCACTATCGTCTTTACCGTTCTGATCAGATCGCGAACGTCGGCGGACGACGCGGTGCCGTCGTTTATTATAAAATTCGCGTGTTTTTCCGAAACGAACGCGCCGCCCACGCGCATTCCTTTAAGCCCGCACGCCTCTATTACTTTACCCGCGGGGAAAGCGCCGTTTCTGAAAACGCTACCCATGCTTTTTCCTTTCGGCTGGTCCGAACGCAACGCGGTATATATAGCAATTTTTTTTACTATCCGCTCGGCGAAAGTGCGCTTCAGCTTAAAAAGAACGCTTACTACCACGCACTTATTCGTTTGGAACGCGCTTGACCTGTATCCGAGCGAACATTCTTCGGCAGAAAAAAGCTCCATTTTCCCATCGTTGAGAACGAAAACCGATTCCAAAACGTCTTTTACGCTGTTACCGAAACAACCGGCGTTCATAACCGCCGCGCCGCCGACAGTTCCCGGTATGCCGGATAAAAATTCCGCGCCGCCTATCCCCTCTCGTACGCAAAACGACGATAAGGCGCCGAGCGTTACCCCCGCGAAGGCGCGTACGAAAACGTTGCCTCCGTTTTCTCTTTCTACGTATATCTCGCTTACTCCGCGCGTTGAAACAACGACGCCCCGAAACCCGTCGTCCGATGCGAGAACGTTGCTTCCGCCGCCTAAAAAAAGTGTTCGTTCCCCGTGTTTTTGTGAGATTTCGGCGGCTTTTATAAATTCTATTACGTTTTGCGGCCTTGCGATTATATCCGCGCCGCCGCCCGTTCCGATAGTGGTAAGACGGGAAAAAGATTCCGCGCGCGCAAAATTTACGCCGTTTTTCGTAAAGTCCTTTTCAAGTTCTTTCCGGTCAGTCAAATCAAATCTCCTTATATTTTACACCAAGATAAAAATATTTACAATCTAATACCCCACGTATTCGTTAAATTTCGCAAAAAAATCATTTTCGCCGTCGTTAAGTTTAAGCGTCGAATACTTTTCCGCGTCCAAAAGACCGGAAAGCACCGCCACGGGGGGCGTTTTGCAAAGCGAGTTCATCACCTCGTCGCCGTAGTCGGCTTCAACTTCCGCAGGTGAAAATAAACCTATTTCGGGCAAACGCTTCTGAACTGCGTCGGATACGACGTAATCCGCAAAGCGCGCCGAAAGGGAAATTCTGTCTGCGTCGGTTGCGGTAACGGCGATATACTGAACGAGATCGGTAAAAACGCCGAACGGTTCGCAGGTAAAATCGAAACCGCGGCGCGTAAGCCTGTAAACGTCGCGCTGGGTGCCGAGCAGAACCCCGTATTTTCCCCCTACGAAAGAAGCGTAGCTCTCTTCCGTTCCAAGCGCCTTATCAAACGTAAAATTTTCCCTTGCCGCGGCAAACAGCGGAAGATTGTTGTTGCCTTGCGATACTACCGCGCCGCCGTCCTTTCCGGAGCGGAAAAGAATATATCTTCCGTAGGCGTACGGATAAAAATAAGCGATGCCGCCCGACCGTGCGGAATTGAAAAAAACGTTGTTTTTACCCGTTTTAAGGGGTTTTGCATATTCCGCTACGCAATTTATGCCTATTCCGAAAGAGATCAGATCCGGTAAAACGCCTTCGGAAAAATTTTTCGCAACGCTCTTTTCGCTATGTTTTACAACCGATACGAGTACGCCCGGATTAGCCTTTTCGAAGGCGACGGCGGTTTTCATCAGAAAATCCTGCCGCGATCCCGTTCCTCCCTCGAAAGTATCCGCGTGCCAAAGTACGAGAACTTTTTTCTCTTCCGTTTTTACCGAGGACTTTTCCGAAAGACGTTTATCGAGAAAATAAGGGGAAACGAGCGCAAAGGCAACGAGAAGCGCAAGCGACAGCGTTTTTACGAAGATTTTCACGTTTTTAATATATGCCCGTATAATTGTAAATATTGCTTTTAAGCGTAAAAAAACCGACCGCGCTCACGTGCGATCGGTATTAACCCTCTTTTTCTCGCAAAAATTCACTTCAACGCCTTGCCGAGAAGTTCTTGCGCGGCGTCGTAACCCGTCTGTTTAAGGCGGTATTTTCTCGCGGCGGTTTCAATTATCGTAGGTATATTCCTTCCGGGCGAAACGGGGATGAGAAGCTTGAATTTTTCCACGCCGAGTATTTCGGAAGTAATGCTAACGTCGCCTATGCGATCGTATTCTTTGCTTTCGTCCCACTTTTCGAGCTGAACGACTATATCTATGCTCTTTTCCTGCCTTACCGAGCCCGGCCCGAACATGGTTTGTATGTTTATATATGTGCATAATAGGTGTTCTGCGCACACTTGATATACTTGCATATACTACGTATATATATGCATATATACTACGTATATACTACGTATA
>JAGCZN010000115.1 GCA_017959995.1 Clostridia bacterium | reverse complement strand
CTTTCGTCAATACCGAAACGACGTTATTTCCGATGAATACCGCCTGCCTTAACCTTCGGTTTGCTGTTTGAAAGCGTAGTCGCGGAAAGAACGAGGCTCGTTTCGGAAAAAGGGTGAGATAGGCCTTTTGCGGCCATCGAAGTCTTTTGCCGAAACAGAAACGAAGTTATTTCCGATGAATTCGTCTTCAAACTACCTTTTCGTTGACCGTTTGAAGGCGCAGTCGCGGAAAGAACGAGGCTCGTTTCGGGAAAAGGGTGAGATAGGCCTTTTGCGGCCATCGAAGTCTTTTGCCGGAACAGAAACGAAGTTATTTCCGATGAATTCGTCTTCAAACTACCTTCTGTTGATAAATTTCTTGCGTATATAATCCATCGTATCGTCCTGCTCCTCTATCGCGTCGATATAGGCGGATTCTTCGTCGGTACGGGCGTATTCGCGGTCGGCTATCTCTTTCTGTATATTATACAGTTTCTCTTTGAGAAGTTCCACGTCGTCGGGTTTTTCGGGCGAGGTTAAAACCCGTTCGGCGGATTCCTTTCCGTACGAGCCGGAAAGATACAGCGAAAGTTTTGCCGAAGCGGGACCGATAAGTTCATAAAGAACGGACGAAGCGAGAATTATCGTTTGCAGTAAAACGCCCGCCTCTCCGCCGAGTATTCTCGCGCCGAGCGCCGCAAGGCCTATCGCCACCCCCGCCTGCGGGATAAGGGCAAGCCCCATACAGTTTCTTACGCGCCCGGATTTTCCCGTTGTAAGACAACCCAAAAACGCGCCGCCGTATTTACCGGCGATACGCACGGCGAAATACAGCAAGCCTATTACCGCTACGGGTATCCCGTTTAAGGCGCCTTCGGAATTGAACAGCGCGTTAAGGCGGAAGTTCATTCCCGAAACTACGAAAAACAGCAATAAAACGGGCGGATTGAAATAATTGAGTTGTTTGAAAAGCCGCTCGTCGTCCGAGGCGTTTATATAAACCGTGCCCATCGCCATACAGCCGAGTAGGGGAGAAACGTCAAGCGCGGCGCCTATCCCGCACAAAGCGAACAGAAGCGCAACCGAAACTATCAGGCGGTTATCCGTAGAACGCCTTGCCATAAGCAGTTTCAGTAGAAAACCGAACAGAATCCCCACGGCTATAACAAGCGCGTTACGGCCTATGGGCAAAAGCGCGTCCTTTGCGGAAAAAGTGCCGTTTATCGCGGCTAAACCAATCGAAACGGTAACGCTGAACGCAACTAAACTAACAACGTTATCAAGCGCCACAACGGAAAGAAGCGTATCAACGAAATCGCCTTTTGCCTTGGTCTGGCGTATAATCATCATAGTGGAAGCGGGCGCCGTTGCCGAAGCCAGCGCCGATAAAATAAGCGAAAAAGGAAAGCCCAACCCGAGAATAAAATACGTGAGAACGAACACCGCAAGCGAGGCAAGCAGCGCTTCGAACAGCGTTATTACCACAACCTTCGCCCCGTTGCGCTTTATAGTGGAAAACCTGAAAAATTCCCCCACGCCGAACGCAACGAAAGCGAGGGCCACGTCCGAAATGAAATCCATTCCCTTCACCACTTCGCCGGGAACGAGATTCAATACGTACGGGCCGATAAGTATACCCGCAAGGATATACGCCGTTACGCTAGGCAATTTCACAAGTTTTGTAAGGCGCGTCATCAAAAACCCCGCGAGAAGCATTATCGCCACGGAAATTATCACCGCGGATACCGAAGTTGCCCCGCCCAGCGCGCCGTAAAGTTTATCTAACATCCCACCTCGTATTTTTCGCTTTGAAAGCAAAAATCATTCCGAAAATTTCTTCGTTTACGGTCCGGAAAATCAAACTTACGGTTATTTTGGATATTATATCATAATACTTCGCTATTTGCAAGCGGTATTCCGTTTTTTAGTAAAGTACGTCAATAATTATATAAGCGTCATCAATTATACAAACGTCATTCGGTAAATATTCGCCTTTTTTTGGCGGCGTTTTTTGAAAATCAAAAAAGAAAAGCCGCTTGCGCCGTACCTTAAATATAAAAAACCGCCTTTATCGCAAAAAAACGGCTTTTTGTGTAAAAACACGGCGGGGTTCCGTTTTTCGGAACGCCGCCGTAAGTTTATAAAATATAAATGATTTCCGTTCGTAAAAACCTGCAGATTATCTCTTGGAGAACTGCGGTGCGCGACGGGCCTTCTTCAAGCCATACTTCTTTCTTTCCTTCATTCTCGGATCGCGCGTTAAATAACCTTCTTTTTTGAGGGCGGAGTGAAGTTCGGGCTCGGCTTCAACAAGCGCCCTTGCGATACCGTGGCGAATAGCGCCCGCCTGGCCGGTAAAGCCGCCGCCGTCAACGTTTACGAAAACGTCGTACTTACTTTCGGTGCCGGTTAAAACGAGGGGCTGGCGGATAACGAGTTTCATCGTTTCAAGATCGCAATACTCGTCGATAGGTCTGTCGTTAATAACGATAGCGCCTGCGCCGCCGGGAATAAGTCTTACTCTGGCTACGGCCTTTTTCCTTCTGCCCGTACCCCAGAACTGAGTTTTCTTTTTAGACGAAATTTTAGCCATTATTCCTTACCTCTCCTTAAAATTTAAGTTCTTCGGGCTTCTGGGCCGCGTGGTTGTGTTCGGCGCCTTTATATACGCGAAGCTTCTTTAACATCGCCCTGCCGAGACTGTTTTTGGGAAGCATACCCTTAACGGCTTCGTACACGGCGAGGTCGCTCTTCTCTTCGAGCATGGTTCTGTAAGAAATCTGTTTGAGGCCGCCGATGTAACCGGTGTGATAGGTATAGAACTTCTTATCGAGTTTTTTACCCGTTAAAACCACCTTATCGGTGTTTACTATTATAACGTGGTCGCCCGTGTCAACGTTGGGCGTGAAAACGGGTTTGTGTTTTCCGCGCAGAACTGCGGCAACCTGCGACGCAAGGCGGCCGAGAGGCATACCCGTAGCGTCAACGACGTACCACTTTCTTTCCACGTCTTTGGCGTTTGCCATATATGTTTTCATTGATATAACTCCTTTTTTTCGTTTCGTTTATACAAAAGAAAACGGTCATCCGAAGGGGCTACATCCGAAAACGGTTTTCTTGAGTAAACACTTACGCACGTTGAAATGCCTAAATATTTTATTAAAATTATTATATAATGTCAAGCAATTTTACGCGGTTTCCGCAATTTTTTCATATTTTGCCCCGCTTGAGCGCAAAAGCACAACATATTGTGCGCAAGGCTTTCCGATCAACGAATCAAATCGTGTACGCGTCAGATTATTTTCAAACCGACGCGGGCGCAATAAGCCGTTTTATGCTTCGGAAATAGGAATATCTCCGTCGATACAGTGAACGATACATTCAGCGGATACGTTTTCTTTCCAACCCGTTACTTTATTTATAGCCGCCCATTCTTCCACAGTACCGTTAAAATTTATTAAAGTAACACAATGACATGCGTAAAATGCGCAATAATCGATCGTTGAAATCTTATTCGACATAGTTACGGCGGTAAGGTTTAAGCAAAAGTAAAAAGCATATCTGCCTATATTTTGAACTTCCTTTCCGATCACTAATTCCGTAACGTTTCCGCAACCGACAAACGCGGAATCTCCGATACTCGTAACTTTATCGGGAATAACGATTTCGGTAAATTTACCGCAACCGCCAAAAGCACTCTTTCCTATACTCGTTAGTTCAGACGGAAACGTTATATCGGTAAGATCCCCACAACCCTCAAAAGCGCTTTCTTCTATTATCGTAATACCGTCCGGTAAAATAACGTTAGCGAGTTCGTAGCATAGGGCAAACGTACTGCTTTTTATCTCCGTAACTCCGCAAGGTATTTCTATATCCGTAAGCTTGTGGCAAAGGTAAAAACTTCCATCTCCTATCTCCGTAAGACTTTCCGGAAAAGTTACACTTTCAAGACTCACGCATGTGCTGAAAGCCAACGGGCGTATAACCGTAACGCCTTCGGGTATTTGTATCTCTTTAAGATTTGCACAATTCCCGAACGCGTGCGCGCCGATTGTTTTTATGCCGACGGGAATATCCACCGATCTCAACTTCTTCGCGTTATGAAACCCTCCGTCTACTATCTCCGATACGGGTTTCCCTTTATATTCCGATGGAATGGTTATTTCTTCGCTGTCGGTGTGATTGCCGATCGCAACGCCGTACGATCCGTCCTCCAAAAGGTTATAACCGAACCCGTCCTCGCCCACTTCATCGGTCGTGACAAATGCCTGCGGCTTTGGCTGAAAACAAGCGGATAATAAGCCGAGAGAAAAAAAGAATATAGTTACAAGAATAAAAACACAAGATTTCCGTTTCATAAATCCCCCGAATTTCTATTTTTTACGTATATAAGACTGAAAAAAACACGAAAGTGTGACGCGAAAAACAAATTTTTTTCTGCCTTTTCTTCGTTTATTTATCTTAAACGTCATACTCTACGGAAAGGAGCGTCAGGCCGTGGGGCGGAAGTGTTTTGCCGCAAAGAGTGCGTTCGCCCTTTTCAAGCGCGGCGATAATATCCGCTTCGGTCATTTCCCCCGCGCCCGCTTCCAAAAGCGTACCCGCCATTATCCGAACCATATTGTATAAAAACCCGTTACCGCAAACGGTAAAGAAAATAAAATCGCCCTCGCAGGTTATTTCCGACGAATAAACCGTGCGGACGGTATCTTTCACTTCGCTGCCGCTCGCCATAAACGCCCGGAAGTCGTGCTCGCCTTCAAACAGACGCGCCGCGCGCTTCATAGCCGTAATATCGGGGCTGAAAGGAATACGGTATGCGTACCTGTTCCACAGCGGGCGAATGGTTTCGGAAACGTACATTTTATAGCAATAAGTCTTCTTTTTCGCGCAAAAACGGGCATGAAAGCCTTCCGGCGCGGCCCCGGAAGAAAGCGCGCGAATATCCGCGGGAAGCACGCTGTTCAGCGCGGCGGCAAACCTTTCGGGCGGAATTGAAGAAACCGTATCGAAATGCGCCGTTTGACCCGCCGCGTGCACGCCGGAGTCCGTTCTTCCGCTGGCGATAACGGAAACCGCCTCGCCGGTCAAGGCGAAAACCGCTTCCTGAACGCGCTGTTGAACGGTTACGCCGTTGGGCTGGATCTGCCAGCCGCAATATTCGGTTCCGTCGTATTCCAAAACGAGTTTTACGCGCATAACAACCTCACACTATATGCGGAAAGTAAATATTTATAAGTATTATGGCGGTGAGAACGAGCGCCGCCGCAAACGCCCCTAAAAGATCGCGGTAACCCATGCGGAGGACCTTGTATTTGGTTCTGCCCTTCGCGCCCGAATAACAGCGGGAGTCCATCGCGTCGCCGAGTTCTTCGGCGCGGCGGAACGCGCTTACGAGAAGCGGTATCAGAATGGGAACCATAGCCTTTATTCTGCGGAAGATATTGCCGCTTTCAAAGTCCGCCCCGCGCGATTTCTGCGCGTTTACTATCCTGTCCGTCTCTTCCATCAGCGTGGGGATAAAGCGCAGGGCGATACTCATTATAAGGGCGAGTTCGTGCACGGGGAATTTTATATATTTCAACGGTTTCAATAAACTTTCTATGCCTTCGGTAAGATCCATAGGCGTGGTGGTAAGCGTTAAAACGCAAGTGCCGAGTACCAGAAGAACGAGCCTTAACGACATGAACGCCGCGTTAATAATGCCCTGTTCCGTAACAGAAAAAATCCACCATTTAAGCGGATAACCCGCGATTTCAAGGACTTTTGCGTCGTTTCCGCCGTAGAAAAACAAGTTGAGCACGGCGGCGAATATCACGAGAAACAATATTCCCTTAACGCTTCTGAAAACGGAGCCTACCGGCACGCGCGACAACGCTACCGTAAAGGAAAAAAAGACGATAAGCGGCAAGAATCCGATAAAACTTTTTATCAGAAAAACGAAAACGATATATGCAATTACGAGCAGTATCTTTACCCTCGGATCCATTCGGTGAACGAACGACTTTGCGGGGTAATACTGCCCAAAGGTTACGTCTTTAAGCATTTTTGTCCGTTTTTGCGTGATTTAGGCGGTTTTTGTAAATTTGGGTAACGGCTGAAACGAAATTATCCGTTTTGAAATCGGTACGCACTTCCACGCCTTCTTTCAAAAGCGCCCCGGTAAGACGGGCGGTAAGCGGAATATCCAGCCCGATTTTTTCAAGCGGCTCCGCATCGGCGAACAATTCTTCCGGCGCCGCCGTTAAAACGGGTTTTCCGTTTGAAAACACGGCCACCCTCGAGCAGTTTTCGGCAACGTCGTCCATATCGTGCGAAACGATTATAACGGTTTTTACAACGCTGCCGTGAAGGGCGTGCAGCAGATCCATAAGTTCCTTCTTTCCCTGCGGATCGAGCCCCGCCACGGGTTCGTCCAACACGAGCACCTGCGGTTCGGTAACGATAACGCCGGCTATTGCCACGCGGCGCTTTTGCCCGCCGGAAAGATCGAAAGGCGATTTATCCTTTACCTCGGCGTAGTCAAGCCCGACGCGCGTTATCGCCTCGCGCACGGCGGCCTCCGTCTTTTCCTTTCCGTAACCGGGGAAAAAATTCTTTACGCCGAAGGCGACGTCGTCGAACACCGTTTCGCCGAAAAGCTGATATTCGGGATACTGAAACACCATTCCTACTTTGGCGCGGAGTTCGCGCATTTCCGCGCGGCGGCGTTTTTTGTATTTGCCGTAAGGGATTTTTTTGCCCTTTTCAAAACACTGCTCGTAAGAATCGCCGTAGGAAACTATTTTTTTATATTCCTTACGGCTGTAAAATTTCATATTTACGCCGCCCACCTCAAGATAGCCGCCGCTAACCGGAATAAGCCCGTTAAGGTGCTGGATGAAGGTGGATTTTCCGCTGCCCGTATGCCCGATTATTCCGAAGAACTCGCCTTCTTCGATAGTCAGGTCAACGCCGTTTAAGGCGTGGGAAGCAAACGGGGTTTTTTCGTTATAAGTATAGGTCAGCCCTTTTGAAACAATTCGCATAATGCCTTTTCAAGCGCCTCCCCTTCGTAGATACCTTCGGCTATAGGCAAGCCGTTTTCACGCAGTTTTTTTGCGATATACGCAGCTTTCGGCACGTTAAGCCCATAGCGGGCAAGTTCTTCCGCCCGTGAAAATATTTCCGCGGGCACGCCCTGCATAACGATTTTGCCTTCCGACAACACGATCACTCTGTCCGAGTCCACCGCCTCGTCCATATAATGCGTGATTGAAATTACGGTCATTCCGTTTTTATTCAGTTCCCTTACTACAGACGTAACTTCCGCCCTGCCTTTAGGATCGAGCATTGCGGTAGATTCGTCCAGAATCAGCATATCCGGTTTCAGCGCCAGAACGCCCGCTATGGCTATTCTCTGCTTCTGCCCGCCCGAAAGTTTCGACGGGGTTGCGTACCTGAATTCTTCCATTCCCACGGCGGAAAGCGCGTAAGAGATCCTCTCGCCTATTTCCGCCCTTTCCACGCCCACGTTTTCGGGGCCGAAGGCAAGATCGTCCTCCACTATGGAAGCCACCGTCTGATTGTCGGGGTTCTGAAAAACCATGCCCGCGCGTTTTCTTATCTCGAAAAGGTTTTTCTTTTCCGCGGAATCCATGCCGAAAACGCAAACGGATCCGCGCGCGGGCAAAAGCAGGCCGTTTATAAGCCTTGCCAGCGTGGATTTACCGCTGCCGTTTCTGCCGAGAAGGCACACGAATTCCCCCTCGCTTACGGTAAGATTTATACCTGAAAGAACGTTTTTACCGCCTTCATAGGCAAAATCGAGATTCTTTATTTCAAGCGCGTTCATAATTTGTTATTATAACACAAAAACCGCGGTTTGGCAAACGCTTTTGCCCGCCGCGAAAAAGCGTGGCGCCGAAGAGACGAAAAACCCGTGAATCCGTCCGCAAACTACCGAAATAATTACTTGAATCTGCCGTATACCTATGATATAATGATAATGAAATATTTTAAGGAGGGCTCAATTTTTTATGAAAAAAATTGTAACGACGTTTCTTGCGGGGATTTTGGTTTTTGCATTGGCGATTTCGGCAGGGTGTACGCGTGAAACGTTATATCCTACTTATGAGGATGGATTTTTTGTATATTATAAACCGCCGAAAGACGAATATGTGGAGATTGTAGGGCTGACAGAACTCGGCCATCAACAAAAAGTTATCGTTGTACCTGAAACTATTGGCGGATATAAATACAGAATATGTGATTCGCGCGGTTGGGGTGTTATTCCGGCACGTTGGGGAGATAATAATACTCTTGAAAAAATCTATTTTGAATATGATTTGTTTTGGGGAAGTTCTTCTAATCGATATTTTACCGGAACACTACAAAAATTCAGTAAATTAAATAAGATAATAATAAATAATCAATGTGTTAACTATGATAATATCCTCACGCCTAAAAATATAAACTTTGTTTTTTCTAACGAATTATATTCTTATCGTTATAACGAACAATTATGTTTTGTTCCGGATCATATACAACTTGCAAACGTACAATTTTTATATAATTACGATAATGCCCCAAACGAAGGATATTATTGGATAGACGATATAGACGACGGAGAAAAAATAGAGATAATCCCGCCGGATCCGAAGAGAGAAGGATATACTTTTGAAGGTTGGTATTGTGAGCCTGAATGTGAGAATATATGGAGTTTTGATACAACAATATACAAAAAATCAGTTAATATAGGCGAATTTTATCCAGATGATTACGTAACTTACGTTTACGCTAAATGGGATAAAAAATGAGGAGAAGACTATGAAAAAACTTTTTGCAATGTTTTTAACGGGGATTTTGGTTTTTGCATTGGCGATTTCGGCAGGGTGTACTTACGATCCTTACGAATACGAGGCGGAAGAAGGTTTTTTTGTATATAAAAAGTACAAAAATGCCGATCACGTGGTCATAATGGGTTTAACCGAACTTGGCAACCAACAAGAAATAATTGTAATGCCGAAAACCATAGGCGGATATAAATATAATTTTTATTATGATACCGCACAAAGACCTAATAGATATCAAACCATAAATTTAATTGCAAACGAGAATCTTAAAAAAATATATTTTGACTATGATTTATTGAATATTAAATGGGGTGCCGCAGGGCAGGAATCTATACTATATACATTCCATAATTTCGCCGGAATAAAAGTAATAGTTAATAATATAACTGCACGGGGAGCAAGTAGTGGTTCATTACAAAATGAAATAGATATTTATACTAATTATAAATACGCTTATAATGTGGATAATTCTCCAAGTGAAAAAGTATATGATAGGCATTTTTCGCAATTAGCGAACGCGCAATTTATGTATAACTACGATGAAGCCCCGAATGAAGGTTACTACTGGATAGACGATATAGACGACGGGGAAAAAATAGAAATAATTCCGCCGGATCCGGAACGAGATGGATATGTTTTTAGTGGTTGGTATTGTGAGCCCGAATGTGAAAACGAATGGGATTTTAATACAGAAATACATAAACCTGTATTAAAGTCGGGCGAACCATATAATTATAAAACAAACGAATTTTATATTGGAGATAAATACCCCGAAGATTATGTAACTTACGTTTACGCTAAATGGGATAAAAAATGAGGAGAAGACTATGAAAAAAATGGTAGCTTTAATTATGGCGGGGATAAGCCTTTTGGCGATGAGCCTTCTCGGCGGGTGTTCTATGGATAAAGACTATGAAGAAGGATATTTCATTTATAGAAAAAGCTCCGCAGATACAGTTGTGGCTTTAGTTGGTTTAACTGAACTCGGGCACGAGCAGAAAGTAATCGTTATGCCGGAAACAGTAGCGGGATATAAATATGTAATAATAGATTCGAAAGGGCTCTTTGGCGGGGTCGGACCAGCGGACTGGGGCGAAAACGAAACCGTTGAAAAAATATACTTTCAAAATCAAGTGGAGTGGACTTCTCACAGTTTAACTCCTACGTTTGATACTTT
>JAGCZN010000114.1 GCA_017959995.1 Clostridia bacterium | reverse complement strand
CCTTCCGCCCCTTCGAACGGCTTGTCCCGCTCGAATACCACAATGCCGTTTTCATTGAGAATACCGCGTTTTACAATAGTTTTTACGGCGGACACGGAAACGTCGTCCGCGTAGGGCGGATCTATAAAAACCAAATCGAACTTTTTATCCGTTTTGGAAAGAAACGAAAGAGCGTCAGAAAAAAACACTTCGGCTTTTTCCCCTACTTTCGCGAGATTTTTTTTAGTCAGTTCCACGCTGGCTTTCGCGTTATCCACGAATATCACGCTTTCCGCCCCGCGGGACATGGCCTCTATTCCGAGGCTGCCCGTTCCGCAACACAGATCGAGACAGCGGCTTCCCTTAACGGAAGATCCGAGTATGTTGAAAATCGCTTCCTTTGCCCTGTCGGAAGTGGGCCGGATAGCCTGTCCTTTGAATTCGTAAAGCGTGGCTCCGCGATGTTTACCGCTTATAATTCTCATTTTAATCCCTGTATTCAATGCGCGCGCGCCTTGTAACGCCGCACAATATTTCGTAAGATATAGTGTTTTCGGCTTCGGCAAAAGCGTCGGCGTCGTCAAAAACGGTCACGGTTCCGTCCCGCTTTCCCGCCGCTTCAACGGCGCATACGTCCATGCATTTGTTGTTTACCGAAAATTTTCCGTTTCTTCTTATTCCGTCGGCATATCCCGCGCGAACGAGATAAAGCGTTTTATCGGCGTGCGCAACGTAATTTCCGTATAAAACGTTTTCGCCCTTCTTTACGCGAAGTTCTTTCAGTATTTCGGCTTTGACCGATAACACCGGTTTTACCGGAAAATCGCTTTCAAACGGTTTGTATCCGTATATGAGCAGACCGGGGCGGACCATATCCATATCGTATTTTCTGCCGGCGATTATACCGCCGCTTGCGCTTATATGATACGTTATACCTCTGAAATACTTCGCCGCTATCTCTTTGAAAGAGAGAAAACGTTCGAATTGTCTTTCCGTAACGGCGGCGTCGGAAGGATTGTAAAAATGCGAAAAACAGCCGGTAACTTCAACGTTTTTACATAATTTTACGTAATTACAGCCGCCTTCGAATTCCGGAAACGAAAAGCCGAACCTGTTCATTCCCGTATTTACGGCAAGATGCACGCAAACTTTTTTATTCAGTCTGCCGGCAATTCCGTTTAACGATTTAACGTACGGCATACTGTCTGCCGAAAGCGTTAAACCGTATCTTATCGCGCGCTCCGCGCCCAAAGGATCGGCGGGAAGAAGTATAATAACGGGTTTTACTATTCCGCACAGGCGCAGCTCAACCCCTTCTTCTATCAGCGAAACGGCAAAGCAATCAACCGCGCGCTCCGTTCTGCGGGCGGTTTCAACCGCGCCGTGCCCGTAAGCGTTCGCCTTTACTACCGCGCATATCTTTACGTCGCGCCCCACGGCTTTTTTTATTTCGTTCACGTTTCCGATAAGACGCGAAACGTTTACTTCGGCAACGGTTCCGGATATAATGATCACCTCTCGTCATTATACTCCCGAACGAAAAAAAACGTTACTTGCGTCAGCGCGATCTCGCGTCGAAAATAATATCGCACAATTCTCCGGCGAAACTTTCTTCGTGGCTTACGAGAATTACCGCGCCCTCGTATTCCGCTATCGCCTTTTTCAATTTTTCCTTGGCGCGAACGTCAAGATGATTGGTAGGTTCGTCAAGAATCAGCAGATTCGATTTCGTGTTGTTCAAACAGGCTAGTTTTATTCTTACCTGTTCGCCGCCGGAAAGATTGTTTATGGGTTTAGAAGCAAGTTCGCCTTTAAGGCCTACGGCGGCAAGCTCCGAACGGACTTCTTTATAATTCAGTTTCGGAAATCTTTCCTGAAAGTATTGCACAGCGGAACGATCGGGATTCGGGAAAACGAGATCCTGTTCAACGTAAGCGGCCTTAGTTGCTATATGAAAATTAAAACTTCCGGAAATAGCAGGGATTTTACGCATAAGCGTCTTTAACAGCGTGGTTTTACCTACGCCGTTCGTACCGCGTATCCACATTTTCGTTTTGGAAGACATGTGAAAGGACACGGGCGGGAGAAGCGGTTTATCGTACCCTATAACGAGGTTGCTGACTATAAGAAAATCTTTTGAATTCAGTTCGATATACGGAAATGAAAAATCGGCGTCGTAAACGGCTGCGGGCTTTTGCATTACGTTGATACGCTCTAACATTTTCTTCCTTGAATTAGCCATTCCTGCGGTAGAAGCGCGGGATTTGTTCCTGTCGATATAATCCTGCATCTTTTTTATTTCCGCTTGCTGGCGCTCGTAATCCTCTTCGTACTGACGGGCTATCATATCCCGTTGCGCGAGGAATTTATCGTAATTTCCCGTAAATTTCTTTATCGTTCCGTTCTCTATGTTAACTATATACTGCGCTACGTTATTGAGAAATTTTACGTCGTGCGAAATGACGAGAAAAGTCTTTTTGAAGGAATTGAGATACTTCGTAAGCCACTCTATGTGCTCTATATCCAGAAAATTCGTAGGCTCATCGAGAAGCATTATGTCAAGGTCCTGTAATATCAGTTTGGAGAGCATCAGTTTTGCCCTTTGCCCGCCGCTTAAAAGAGATATTTTTTTATCGTAACCCACTTCGTTTATGCCGAGGCCGTTCGCTACTTTTTTTATCTGGGAATCCAAATCGTAAAAGTTTTTTTCGTTCAACTCATCCTGCATACCCGAACTTTTGCGTATGAGTTTATCGAGTTCGGCGGGATCGGTAACGTTACCCATTGCGGCGTATATTTCTTCAAGCTTTTCGTTAATCTCGAAAAGGTATCTGAAAGAATCCTGAAGATACTCCATAACCGTAAGATTTCCGTCGAGCGTGGCGTGTTGATCGAGGTATCCCCACCTCGTGCCGTTCAGCCTGCGTACTTCGCCGCTGTCCCACGTTATTTTCCCCGCCAATATATTTATAAAAGTACTTTTTCCCGCGCCGTTCAGCCCGACGATACCTACGTGCTCGCCGTTGTTTATAACGAGATTGGCTTCGTTGAAAAGCAATCTTTCATCGTAAAACTGGGTTAAGTTCTTTATTTCGAGTATGCTCATAGATATATTATACTAAAACGCGTTGAAATTTCAAAATTATTATCCGATAAATTTGAAATTTTAATTATAATGTGTTAAAATATACACGTGAATAAACTTTCCGGACGGGATATATGAACAGATACAGATATAAATTCAGCGGTAAAATTATTATAGTAGCCTCTATAGGTTTACTTCTGGCCGCGGTATGCCTTATACTCAACGTATTACGCCTTGTAAAGCTTATCATAGCGGAAGAGACAAGCGTTTACGCAGTTATATCGATTGCGGTGGCAATGATAATGAGCGTGGCTTTTCTGGTGCTGATAACGGCACTTTTTGCGGATTCACGATATATATTCGAAAAAAATTTTCTCGTTACGAAATTCGGCCTTATAAAAAGCGCCGCCGACTATAAAAAAATAAAGCAAATAGTTTGGTTCAAGGAAATAAACAAACTGACCGTGTTTCACGAAGATGAAAGTTTTACGAACGTGGTAATTGACGACGGGCAGTTTGAAGCTTTTGCGGAAGAATTGAAAGCGCATAATCCTTCGGTGGTATATTACGAAGATATATCCTCTGCGGATAAAAAATAGCGCACAAAAAAAT
>JAGCZN010000113.1 GCA_017959995.1 Clostridia bacterium | reverse complement strand
TAGACTTTTTTGATGCCTGAATTTATTATCATTTTCGCGCAGATTACGCACGGCTGATGCGTACAGTAAAGCGTTGCGCCTTCAACGCTTATTCCGAGTTTTGCCGCCTGTGTAATGGCGTTTTGCTCCGCGTGAACGGCGTAACATAGTTCGTGCCTCGTTCCGCTCGGGATATTGAGTTTTTTTCTTAAACACTCCCCTTTTTCCGCGCAACTTTCAACTCCGCCGGGCGCTCCGTTATATCCCGTGGTGAGTATTCTTTTATCTCTTACTATTACCGCTCCGATATGACGGTTTTCCTGAAAGCACGACGACCAGGAAGCCACTACTTCGGCCATTTCCATAAAGCGTTTGTCCCACTTGGTGAGTTTCATTTACATCTCCTTTTTTTCAAAAACGAATCGATTACGTTTATTTTCCGTTTTATTATAGCTTAAAATCCGATTATTTGCAAACGTTTTCGACATTTATCGGAAGAACTAAAAAAATTCGGTAAAAATTTATATTTTTTTCATAAAAAATCATTGACAAATTTTTTTTATCATCTATAATATTATATGTTAGCACTCTGAGCGGTAGAGTGCTAACACAGTAAAGTATGGAGGCATTGTTTTATGAGAATTAAACCGTTGTTCGATAAAGTCGTTGTAGAAGCAACGAGCAAGGAAGAAACCACCAAAAGCGGGTTTATTCTTCCCTCCTCCGCGCAGGAAAAACAGCAGACTGCCGTAGTTGTGGCGGTTGGTCCCGGCGGAATTATCGACGGTAAAGAAGTTACGATGCAGGTTAAGGAAGGAGACGTGGTTCTTTATTCAAAATACGCCGGCAGCGATTTTAAGGTGGACGGTAAAGAATTTACCATTATTAAACAGAGCGATATTCTCGCTATAGTAGAATAATAAGGAGTGATTATATATGGCAAAACAGATAAAAAACGGAGAAGACGCAAGAAAGGCTCTTGAAGCGGGCGTCAATACTCTTGCCGATACGGTTAAAATTACCCTCGGGCCCAAAGGCAGAAACGTTGTTCTTGATAAGAAATACGGTGCCCCGCTTATCACTAACGACGGTGTTACCATAGCAAAAGAAATAGATCTTGACGATCCGTTCGAAAACATGGGCGCGCAACTTGTTAAAGAAGTTTCCACAAAAACCAACGACGTTGCGGGTGACGGCACCACCACGGCGGTAGTTCTTGCGCAGGCTATGATAAAAGAAGGCCTTAAAAATCTTGCCGCAGGAGCTAACCCGATCATATTGAAAAAAGGCATAATGAAAGCCGTTGACGTTACGGTTGACGAATTAAAAAAGATTTCCAAACCCGTTGACGGAAAAACGGCCATCGCTCAGGTTGCATCTATTTCCGCCGGTGAAGAAAATATCGGCCAGCTTATCTCCGACGCTATGGAGAAAGTAGGAAAAGACGGCGTTATAACCGTTGAAGAGAGTAAGACCATGAAAACCGAACTGACCACCGTTGAGGGTATGCAGTTCGACAGGGGTTACGCTTCCGCCTACATGGTTACGGATACCGATAAGATGCAGGCCGTTCTCGACAGCCCCCTTATCCTTATTACAGATAAAAAAATCTCCTCTATCCAGGAAATTCTTCCGGTTATAGAACCCATCGCCCAGCAAGGACAGCGTCTTCTTATAATTGCCGAAGACGTTGAAGGCGACGCGCTTGCCGCCCTTGTTGTTAATAAACTTAAAGGCGTGTTCAACTGCGTTGCGGTTAAAGCCCCCGGCTTCGGCGACAGAAGAAAAGCTATGCTTGAAGATATAGCCATTCTTACCGGCGGCACGGTTATTTCTACCGACCTCGGTTACGAATTCAAGGACGTTACCACCGATATGCTCGGCAGAGCTAACCAGGTACGCGTCGATAAAGAAAACACCACTATAATCGACGGATACGGTGATCCAGCCCAGATTAAAGCGAGAGTTCAGGCTATAAAGGCGCAGATCGAAACCACTACTTCCGATTACGATAGGGAAAAATTGCAGGAAAGACTTGCTAAACTTGCCGGCGGCGTAGCCGTTGTGAACGTTGGCGCCGCAACCGAAGTTGAAATGAAGGAAAAGAAACTCCGTATAGAAGACGCGCTTGCCGCTACTAGGGCTGCCGTTGAAGAAGGAATTGTTCCCGGCGGCGGCGTTGCGCTTCTCGCGGCTGTTCCGGCAATCAAAAATCTTATGAAAACTCTCACGGGCGATGAAAAAACAGGCGCCGCAATTATCCTTCGTTCCATTGAAGAGCCTATCAGACAAATCGCCTATAACGCGGGGCTTGACGGCAGCGTTATTCTCAATAACGTTTTAAGAGCAAAACGTCCCAACTACGGTTTTGATTTCTATAAGAACGAATACGTAGATATGGTTAAATCAGGCATTATCGATCCTACTAAAGTTACGAGGTCAGCACTTCAGAACGCAGCTTCTATAGCCGCTACGTTACTTACCACTGAAAGTCTCGTTACCGATATACCTAAACCCGAACAACCTATGCCTCAGGGCGGAATGAACGGAATGTATTGATTTACTACAACTTTACTTTCAAGAGCAACCGTCAATCGGGTTGCTCTTTTTTTATTAAGCAAAGTACTAATATTAGTAAAATAATACTTATTACAATAACATTAGTATTAAACGCAAAAAAAAGCCCGACTGAAGTCGGGCAATACTAAATATAAATTATGGTTTTATAAACAGAATTTACGGAGATAATCCGGTAATTCCTCCTTAGTTGAACTAATGGTGAAAGTAAAGTTTATATCGTTTAATTTCGATGCCGATATAAAAATGCTTTCGAGTTCCGAAAGGTCAGCCTTGGTTATGCGGGCAATTCCGTCAATAAAAACGTATTCAAGGTCATAATTCGCGGCGGCCGCGCCATTGATAAAACCGCGGAAAGAATCTATCGAGTCAATACCGTACTCATCCGTGTAAACGCATTTTACGTCAAAATTTATATTCACCGAATAGGTTTTCGATTTGGTAATGAAAATAACGTTTCCTTTAGCCTTTTCCGCGGCGGCGTTTGCCTGATCTATAATCTGTTTCGTTTTGCCGGAACCTTTTGGTCCGCATATAATATTTACCATATATTTACCTCCGAGTTTTTTATATTTATATTGTAACCGAAAAGTATATTTTTTTCAAGAGTTTTTTTTGAATTATTCGAATTTGTGTAAATATTTTTTGATTCTTGACACCCCTTCGTAAAGATTTTCCTCACTCGTAGCGTAGGAAAGCCTTATACACGCGTCGTTTCCGAACGGCGCGCCCGGTACGGCAGCTACGCCCTCATCCAAAAGCGAGGTGCAGAATTCAACTGAATTTGAAACGATTTTACCTTTGAATTTTTTACCGTAGTAAGACGATACGTCCAAAAAAACGTAAAAAGCACCGTCAGGAACGGAATATTTTACTCCATCGATCCCGTCGAGTAAAGCAAGAAGAAGTTTGTGCCTTTTTGAAAAAGCCGTAACCATTTCTTCAACCGCTTCTTCGCCGTGTTCCAAAGCGGCTATTGCGCCGTATTGAGAAAAACTCGTTGCGTTGCTCGTAGTGTGGCTTTGAAGCCCGGTGATAATTTTTGCAAGCGCGGCGTCGCACGCAAGGTAGCCTATTCGCCAACCTGTCATTGCGTACGTTTTGGAAACGGCGTTTACAACTATCGTAAGTTTTTTAATATTTTCACCCAATGAAGCGATAGAAACGTGTTTTTTTCCGTCGAAAACAAGTCGCTCGTAAACTTCGTCGGATAAAACGAAAACGTCGTGAGAAACGAGCACTTCGGCTATTTTACGCAGTTCGTCTTCGGAATAAACGCTTCCGCTCGGATTATTCGGCGTATTGAGAATTAAACATTTCGTTTTGGGCGTAATAAGATCGTCAAGCTGTTCGGCGGTTATTTTGTAGCCGTTTTCGGGATTTGTATCGGCAAACACGCAAACACCGCCGCAGATGCCCACTATTTCAGGATAAGTAATCCAATAAGGTTTCGGTATGATCACTTCATCGCCCGCGTCAAGAATTGAGAACAAAGCGTGAAAGATAGAACTTTTTGCGCCGGTGGAAACGACTATATTTTCTGGATTGTAATCAAGGAAGTTATCCCGTTTGAATTTATGGCAAACGGCTTGTTTAAGTTCCGGTAAACCGCCTACGGGCGTATATTTGGTGTAGCCCCTGTCAAGGGCTTCTTTGCACGCGTCGGTTATAAAAACCGGCGTTTTGAAGTCCGGTTCGCCCACGCTGAAACTGATAACGGATTTTCCCTCGCGTTTCAATTCGCCGGCTTTAGCCGATATTGACAGTGTTGCCGAAGGCACTATTGCCGAAGCTTTTTCCGAAAATTTTTTCAAAAGATTTCTCCTTCGTATTTTACGTTTCCGACGACGAGAGTTTAGCCTCCCTGTCGGCTATGGCAAGCGCTTCCACCATATCGTCGATTTCTCCGAGAAGAAAATCGGGAAGATTATAAAGCGTCATACCGATTCTGTGGTCGGTAACGCGCCCCTGCGGATAGTTATAAGTTCTTATCCTTTCGGAACGGTCACCCGTGCCCACCTGACTCTTTCTGTTATCCGCATACTCCTTTTCGTATTTTGAATTGTAGTAATCGTAAAGGCGGCTTTTCAGTACCTTCATCGCCTTTTCCCTGTTTTTGATCTGCGAACGTTCGTCCTGGCAGGTAACTACTATTCCCGTGGGAATGTGCGTAAGCCGAATGCACGACTCGGTTTTATTTATATGCTGGCCGCCGGCCCCGCTGCTTCTTAACGTATCAACGCGAAGGTCTTTTTCGTCAATAGTTATTTCTATGTCTTCCACTTCGGGAAGCACCGCAACGGTAACGGTTGAAGTGTGTACGCGCCCCTGCGATTCCGTTTCGGGCACTCTCTGAACCCTGTGAACGCCGCTCTCGTACTTCATTTTGGAATAAACGCCTTTGCCGCTTACCGAAAAAACTATTTCCTTTATGCCTCCCATTTCCGTCACGTTACTGTCAATCTCCTCGATCTTCCAACGGTTTTTCTCGGCAAATTTAACGTACATTCTGTAAAGTTCGTAAGCAAAAAGAGCCGCTTCTTCCCCGCCGGCCCCGCCGCGTATCTCGATAATTACGTTTTTATCGTCGTTGGGATCTTTGGGCAGAAGAAGAATTTTAAGTTCTTCCGTAACGGC
>JAGCZN010000112.1 GCA_017959995.1 Clostridia bacterium | reverse complement strand
TCATAAGCATTATAAATTCCTGCGTACCAACCATAACGGCCGCCATAGTGAACGGGCCGGCTATGTCGCCGAGAAGATATTTTCTGTCGCCCGCAAGCCGTTTAACGCCGCGCGTCTGTTTCAGCATATTCTGCACGAATTCATTCGCAAGCAGTTTTTCGCGTATAGTATTTTTATCAAGTAAAGGTATTTCTTCTTCGGGGTTGGTAAACGCCGCGCCTGCGTCTACGGGTCTTCCTATATCGTCTATATGAATGGAACAACCGAACGCGTTAAGGCATGCGGTGAAAACGCCCGAAACCGCGCTTACCACGTCCGTTTCTATTTCGTCGGTCCACCTTACTATTTCAGCGGCGCCGCCGTCTTCCATACCGTAAAGCGTGCGGTAGGAAATATTTTCCGTTTTAGCTATCCACGCGCCGCCGTCAACAAGGCAGAAAGGCGTTCTGTCTACCGGTTTATGCGCGATAACAGCGTCGATACGTTCTTTATTAGTCATGGTTTTCATAAAAATCTCCTTACGTTTTTTTATAATTATAAATCATAAACGCAACAAAAAAAAGGGGCTGAATTGCCGAAAAAGAGAAAAATCTTGTCATTTACGCTCCGATAGCAAGAATTTACCTTTTTTTAACAAAACAAAGCATTGCTTTTTGTATTAAATGTGTTAAAATATATATATTAAGAGAACAAAAAGAGGAGAAAAAACATGTCAAGATTCGAAGAAATGTCCTTGCTTCTTCAAAGAGGAAAGGCGAAAGATCTCACCGCAATGGTAACGGAAGAACTCGCAAACGGAACGTCACCCAAAGAGATTCTTAATAACGCGTTGATAGCGGGAATGAGCGTTGTGGGCGATAAATTCAAACGCAACGAAGTTTTCGTTCCCGAAGTTCTTATCGCGGCAAGGGCTATGAATATGGCGCTTACCGTTCTTAAACCCGCGCTTGCGGATTCCGGCGTGGAACCTATTGGCACGGCTATTATATGCACGGTTAAAGGAGATCTTCACGATATAGGTAAAAACCTCGTAAAGATGATGATAGAGGGTACGGGAATCAAAGTGGTGGATCTCGGCGTGGATTGTCCCGCGGAAAAAATCGTTGAGGCGATAAAGGAGTACAATGCCGATATAGTTTGCCTTTCCGCGCTTCTTACTACTACGATGATGTATCAGAAAGACGTAATAGAGGCTATAAAGGAAGCGGGCCTGCGCGATAAAGTAAAAATAATGATAGGCGGCGCCCCCGTAACGCAGCAGTTTGCCGACGAAATAGGGGCGGATATTTACACGCCCGATGCCGCGTCCGCTGCGGAGCGCGCCCGCGCTTTGTTCAACTGAAAAATGACCGTAAAAATAATTTCAAACGGAGTAATGCGTGAAATCGAAGCAGAGGAGAATTCTTCTCTGCTTAAGGTTTTACAAAAAAACGGTTACGAAATATCCGCAAGTTGCGGCGGTTTCGGTAAATGCGGCAAATGTGCCGTAAAACTCACAAAAAACGGCATTTCCAAAACCGTAAAAGCCTGTTCGGTAAAGGTTGAAGGCGATATTATCGTCGAACTCAACGATCTTTACGGCGCCGACAAGGCATACGTTCTTCCGCCTATGGAAACGGACGGAAAAGACGGCGTGGGGCTTGCCGTGGATATAGGCACCACCACGCTCGCTTTCTATTTCGTATCTTTGAAAACGGGTAAAACCATGGCGGTATATTCCGCTTTGAATCCTCAGCGCTCTTTCGGGGCAGACGTTATTTCAAGAATATCCTACGCCGATGAAAACGGTGTAGAGGAAATGAATAAGTGCCTTAAAACAAAGATTAACGACGTTATTTCGGATTTTTTCAAGCGTTTTTCACTGAATAAAACGAACGTGATTTTCGTTACCGGCAACACGGTGATGTTACATATTTTCGCCGGCGAACCGATTTCGTCCTTCGGAAGATACCCGTTTGAACCCGTGTTTCTGAAAAAGCGGGAATATTCGGGCGAGGCGCTCGGTTTGGCGGCTGAAAAGGTTGTGTGTCTGCCTTCTTTTTCAAGTTTCGTCGGCGCGGATATAGTCTGCGGTGCTATCGCTACGGACGTTATCGGTAAAAACGCATTACTTGCCGATCTCGGAACGAACGGAGAAATTCTTATGAGTTGCGGCGGCAAAATATACGTTACTTCCGTAGCCGCGGGGCCCGCTTTCGAGGGGGCGGATATTGAATGCGGAACGGGCGGAGTGAGCGGCGCGATACGTTCCGTACGGAAAAAGGATGACGGTATCGAGATAGAAACGATAGACAACGCGCCCGCGAAAGGCATATGCGGCGCGGGGCTTACCGATGCCGCCGCGTATATGGCGGATAACGGAATTATAGATGAAACAGGCGCGTTTTTGTGCGATTCAGGCCGTTTTTACCTTGCGGAAGGCGTGTACGTTTCCGCGGCGGACGTAAGGAAATTTCAGCTTGCCAAAAGCGCGGTCCGTTCGGGTATAGATATTATGTGCGGTATTGCCGAAAACGAAGGCGTAAAAACGGAGGCTCTTTATCTTTGCGGCGGACTCGGAACGCATATCGACGTTTCAAGCGCCCTTCGCGTAGGTCTTATACCGCCGGCGCTTAAAGATAAGGTGATATCCTGCGGCAATTCGGCCGGTATAGGGGCGGTAATGTGTATGTTGAGCGAAAAGGCGCTTGAAAAAGCGGAGAATATCGCAAAGAACGGAACTATAGTGGAACTTGCCTCAAACGCTGAATTTATGAATTTATTTATGGAGAATATGACTTTTTGATATGTGTGTGCGCGAAATATTGTACGGGTTAAAGGATGAATTTTTTCAATACGCAGAGGCTTCGACCGACGTTCTTAAATTTCAGAAGGAAGTTGCCGACGCGTGTAAAATGAACTATTGCGGCATGTATGGAAAAACCTGGACCTGCCCGCCCGCGATAGACGATTACGCCAAAATGGAAAAGCAACTGAAAAAGTACAAAAATTTCTTTGTTTTTACCACTAAACACAGCATAGAAGACAGTTTCGATTTCGAGGGAATGGTCGCCGCAAAAGACGAACACACCCTGGTGCAGAACCGTGTCAGAGCCGCGCTTAAAGGCACGGATCACCGCGTTTTCGGCGCGGGCGGCTGCACGAATTGCGAAAAATGCACTTATCCCGACAGTCCCTGTCGGTTTCCGGAAAAAGCGGTTTCTTCCATCGAAGCCTGCGGCATTAACGTGGTTGAACTCTCGCGTGACGTGGGGATCAATTACGTAAACGGTGAAAACACGGTAACGTATTTTTCAATGGTTTTTTTTAATCGGGAATGAAACGGATAAACGGCGAAATAAAAAACATTTTCAATATGAAAGAACTTGAAAGACTCTTCCGCACCTATCTTGACGCCACGGGGCTGAGCGTAACCCTGTACGACGCGGCAGGCGCGGAATATCTTTGTGTGCGCAGTGAACACTGTATCTGCGATTTCGTAAGCGAAAAATCCGTTTGCCTTAAAAAGATAGCCGCAAGTTCAAAAAAAAGCGCAGAGCTTAAAAAACCGTACATTTACGAAACGGAATGCGGCCTTATAATGTGTATCGCGCCCGTTTTCGTTGACGATGCCGTTGCGGGCTTTATAGCTACCGGCCCCGTAAGTTTGTGGGAAAAAGAGGACTTTTTTGAAGAAGACTTCGTCAGACGCTGTAAAAAAGTGGGCGTGGATATCGAAAAGCCGGGCTTCGATATTTCCGCGATAAAACACGTTGACTGCAAAACGATGTCGGCCTTTGCGGATCTTCTCATGCTCGTAGTGGATTACATGGGTGAAAAAGAAAGGGCCTTCAGGACGTACAGAGACGAAAAAGAGGCGAAGTTCAAGGAACTTGTTAAGGAGATCGACGAAAATTCCGGAACGGGCAACCGCAGTACGGAAAAATATCCCATTGCTCTGGAGAAGGAACTCATCTCGTTCGTTCAACTCGGCGATAAAACCAATTCGAGAAGGATACTCAACAATCTTCTTGCGGAAATATTCCTTTTCGCGGGGGGCGATCTCGATATAATCAAGGCTAAACTCTACGAACTTACCGCTTTTCTTTCCCGAACCGCGGTAGAAGTAGGGGCGAAGATTACCGACCTTGCTGATATCGTAAAAAAATCCTCGGGATTATTCATTGAAAATACGGATTTTCACGATCTATGTATTCTTACCATAGAAATTCTGGACGAGTACCTTGCTATAGTCTATAAAACGCGCGGGCATAAACCCGCGCACGCGCATCTCGTGAAAGTCATTTCGATTATTAACGACGAGTATGGCGACAGTTCTCTCAACCTCACTTCGGTAGCTAAAAAGGTTTACGTAAGTCCTTATTATATCAGCCATCTCTTCCACGACGAAATGAATACCACTTTTAACGATTATCTTACCGGGGTAAGAATAAACCACGCAAAGGATTTTTTGCTCGAAGGATTGTCGTGCGAAGCGGCCGCCGAAAAATCGGGCTTTGCCGACGCCTCGTATTTTACCAAAATTTTCAAGAAATATATGGGAATAACTCCCGCCCGTTACAGAAAAGCCGTGAGATGATTTTTAAGTTTTCGGTTTTTTAAGCGTAAACGCGGCGCGGATAACCGCGTAAACGCGGCGTATACCTATCCCGGATTCTTCGGTCATTACTTTTCATAAATTAAAAAGAGCAGGCAAAACCTGTTCTTTTATAATTTTGCT
>JAGCZN010000111.1 GCA_017959995.1 Clostridia bacterium | reverse complement strand
GTTCGCAACGAGTTGCTTTTTGCAACTCGTTTGCTTTTATACCTGCGGCTCCTTTATCCCACGGATATTTTGTTTTGCAAAATCTCCGCGGGAGCCCTGATTGTTATAATAGTTACGGTCAACAAAGACAAACATAAAAACGGCACCCGTAAAGGATGCCGTTTCGTTCTGTATGCGGTTTGAAGAATTATTATTTCCTTTTGAAAAGAGCGGCGAATTCGGCCCAGGTCTTCTTTTTGACGACAAACCAGAAAACGGCAAATCCGCCGCATCCGAGTACGGCGACGGAGCCGACGACGATACCTGCGACAGCGCCGCCGCCGATGCCGTTCTTTATAGCCGGAACCGGACGCGTTTCTTTGTGGTTTGCGTCGCGCGCGCAAACGCGCGTTTCTTCTCCCGCGACGCCGACTTGAGCGGGAGTTGTTACCGTCCATTCTCCCCACTCGTGATTGAGCGCCGCTATCGTAAGATTTTCGGAATCAAGTTCGTTTCCGCCGTTTTCATCGGAGAAATATTTACCGCAATCCGTACAATGCCAGTATGCGATATTGCCTGCTTCCGCACAGGTTGCCGCTTTTGCCGCGATGGCTTCCAGCGTGTGCGAATGCGTAATATCTTCCCAAATGGCGATAACGTAAGTATCTGCGGTGATTGTAATTTTGCCGCCGGCTTGCTTTTGAGCGGTTTCCTCGCTCATCGCGTTGCCTAAACGAATGCTCCAATACGCGAACTGCTTTCCGTCGGGAGCGATCATTCCGATATTCTCGTAGGAATCCAAGGTGTATTCCGTGCCTTCTTCGACTTCTTCAAAGTCGCCGGAGCCCTGCCCTTCGCCTACACCGTAAACGACAAGATATTCGGTTGGCACATTTTCAACCCAAGAAACAATGAGCGATTGACTTGTTGCAACTTCCCACGCATAATTTGTATTGCCATTTGCCATCGTATAAGGTATATCGGCAACGATTTTGTAGGTAATGGATTGTGTGGTGTCTTTCTTCACGGAGAAGGAATGTCCTGTCGTTTCGCCGCAATTACTCCAATCGTTTTCATCAGCATTCCAATACAAAATTCTAAATCTTGCATCAAACGTTGTATCCCAAGTGAAAGTATAAGTTGAGCCATTGACAACCGTTGAGCCTTGCGGCTGTTTAGTAAATTCCGACGGAGTCCAGTTGACTGTAAACGTATCGCTGAGCGCGACGGATAAACCATCTCTATTGGCGGACAATCTCAAAACCTTTGAAGATACTATTTCATTAGCAAAACCAATTTTTTGGATTTTTCCATCAATTACGGTTAATATATATCCGCTTGTACCGACAAAGGTATTCCAATTGCCTGTTTCCGCATCGTATTCAAGCACCGAAACAGCATTGTAGTTAATCCCGTTATCTACTTCAAAACTTGCCGTGAAAAATGCGCCTGATGCGATCGTTCCGCCTACCGGTTGAGTAGTAAATCCGTATGATGCCGGTGTGCTTGAAACCTGCCATACCGCAAAAACGTGTTGGTTGCTGTTTACAACGATTACGTCTCCCGGTTTTTTAAGTTCGCCGGAAATGCTCCATGCGGCAAACGTATAATTTGCGTTTGGCGTGAATGTGCATTCAGGCAAAACATATTCGGCACCTTCATTTACTATTGCGGTTTCCATTGTGCCTGTTCCATTCAAACTTGGGTTAAAGTATACGTTATACGTTTTGGGAGCGGCTTTTTCAAAAGTATAAGATATGGTCACTTCGCTTTCTGTTCCTGTGACTTCCGCTTCGTTTGCGTTGACTGTTGCCGCAATATTTGCAATATCAAAAGAATAGCCGTCTTGTGCAACAAGTTTAATGGAAACCGTATAATTTTCGCTGTTGTTGAAAGTTGCGTTTCCAACCTCCAAGTCGCCAGAAACGCTACCCGTCCATTTAATACCGTTTTGCGTGACCGAGTTGTTTGTGTTTGCTAATTTGAAACGGCTTCCCGTAACAGTTGAATATGTAGGCGCGCTGCCGTTTGAAGGAGTGTCAATGCCAAGAGCCACGTTGTCAATGATCGGGTTCAATACCGCCCAAGTGATAGTCCAGGGATCACTATAAATCGTGCCGTGTTCGTAATTCGCCGCCAAACGGAATTTGATCGTTCTGTTTTGATACGGAGAAACGACCATGGTCGCAGGGCCGAAAAGCGCCCACTCATCATTGTTGTAATATTGAAGTTGAACGCTCTCGAGATCTTCCATAACGACATTCGGATCTGAACTCTCGTCATTCAAAACATAAAAATAATGATATTCCGTGAAGTTTTCAAACTCACGAGATTCGGGTTGTTGTTTGAAATAATAATCGTCACTTTGAACGAAGTTTATGATAACTTCAACTTGCGTTGCCGAAGTGCTCCAACCGGTTGTCCAGAAATTACCCTTGAACTTGTAATCGGCGGCTAAACCATTGTTTGCATAAAAACGGATCTGATCGTCAAACTTGTAGCCGCTTTTCAACGTGATCGTTGTCGCAACCGAATAATTCTTTCCGATTTCAACTTCTTCATCACCTACAAGCGGATCACCACTCTTGTTAAGACCTTTGTAAATAGTGAAAGTTGTTCCGCTGTTTGCTGTTATGCCGTCAACATTTGCAGTCGCAACGCTTGCGGAGTATTCGCCTTGTTTTGTTCCGAGAGCAAGCGCAGGGTTGTTGATCGTAACCGTCGAAACCTTATAATTTTCGTCAAATTCCGTGTATGTCCATCTATCGACAAGTGTCACGTCGCTGTCAAGCACGGTGTCAAGGGTGACCTGTGTGTCCGTGTTTGCGATAAACCAACCGTCAAAACGGAAATCGAGTGTGTCCGTTCTATAAAGTTCGGGCAAATATGCCAATTTACCGTCTGCGCCTGTTGCGGTGTTTTGAACTTTATTATTTCCGGTTTCCTCAAAATAAACGTCCGTTGCTTCTTTGATTGCAAAACCGACGCTGTATTGCCCCGCCGCTTCCGTAATTATCGCCGTTCCCGGCAGCAAAACCAACGCGAAGGCAAATACCGCCGCTAGCGTAATTACGCAGCCCAAAACCGCGTTTCCGATTCTCGTCTTCATAGGATACGTCTCCTTTCGTATTTTCAAAATAACGCATATTACGAAATAGTATAAGAGTTGCCCGAAAATGAGCAACTCCGTGATTTTGCGCGTTTTAGGGGGGTTTTATTTGCCGGAGTAACGATCGTGCAGGCCCTTGAACGCTTTGCCGTGGCGGGCTTCGTCGCGTGCCATTTCGTGAACGGTATCGTGTATGGCGTCAAGATTTAATGCTTTTGCGCGCTTTGCAAGGTCGGTTTTGCCCATGGTTGCGCCGTTTTCGGCTTCTATGCGCATTTCAAGGTTCTTTTTGGTGCTGTCGGTTACTACTTCACCGAGAAGTTCCGCGAATTTAGCGGCGTGCTCGGCTTCTTCCCAGGCGGCCTTCTCCCAATAGGCGCCGATTTCGGCATAACCTTCTCTGTATGCCACGCGCGCCATTGCGAGATACATACCCACTTCGCTGCATTCTCCGTTGAAATTGGAACGGAGATCCGCTATAATATCTTCGGGCGAGCCCTGCGCTACGCCTAAAACGTGCTCGCTTGCCCATACCATATCTTCTTTTTGTTCTACGAATTTTGCCTTGGGAGCCCTGCATACGGGGCAGGCTTCCGGAGCTTCGGTCCCTTCATGAACGTAACCGCACACGCTGCATACGAATTTTGCCATAATTAAATTCTCCTTTTTATTTTCATTTTTATTTTATCCTTGCGGAATGTTAAACAGTATCGCCGAGAATGGTTATTCTGCGTTTTTCCACGGAGATCAACCCGTCTTCCTTCATGCATTTCAGTTCGCGCATCATGGCGCTTCTGTCGGCGCAGATATAATCGGCAAGTTGGCTGAAACTGAACGGAAGCAAGGCCGTTTCACCGTCGCCCGCAAGCAGGCGGAAATATCGCATGAGTTTTTCCCTGGTATTCCTGTGGCTTATTACCTCTACCCTGTCGGAAAGATACGCGGTTTTATTGAAAAAAAGCGAAATTATATTCGCGAGCATCTCGTTACGGTAATGAAAATCTCCCTCTGCGTAAGCCGAAATCCGCCCCGAATCAAAAAATAAAACCTTGCAGTTTTTATAGCAAACAGCCGAAACGCAATCTTCGCCGGAAGCGTAAGCCATCGCCTTGCCGAAAATTTCGCCCTTGCGCACCCTTTCGAGAATGGTTCGGTATCCGTTTACGTCTATCCTCTCCACAAACGCTTCGCCCTCGGTAACTACTCCTACGAAATCGCCGCAGTCCGCATAATCGCAAATTTCCTGCCCCGACACGTAACTTCGCTCCGCCGCGTTGAGATCCTTAACTATCCTTTCGCAAAATCCCTCGGGAATACCTTTGAAAAGAGGTATTTCTTTATAATTCATTACGTCACCGCGTTGCGTAAAACGTGAAACAACGATGCCCTTACCCGTGCAACTTCCCTTATTTATTCCTTTTTATATGATAACATATCCTATAAGAAATGTAAAACGAATTTTCAAAAGTCGGCGCGTAAAGAACAAGGCGCCGCCCGAAAATTTTTCGGGCGGCGCCGCCGGATTAAAAAGCCGGATTATTTTTTCTTGCTTCGGTAATCTTCGATAGCGGCTTTAATAGCCTCTTCCGCGAGAACCGAACAGTGTATTTTCTGCGGCGGAAGCCCTTCAAGTTCTTCCACCACCTGCGAATTGGTAAGTTTAAGCGCCTCGTCAAGCGTCATTCCCTTTACCATTTCGGTGGCGGTGGAACTCGTGGCTATCGCGGCGGCGCAACCGAAAGTTTTGAACTTCGCGTCAACTATCTTTTCGTCTTCGATTCTGAGCGTTATCTGCATTATATCTCCGCAGGCGGCGTTGCCTACTTTACCGAGCCCGTCGGGATTTTCTATTTCGCCCACGTTTTTCGGGTGTGAAAACGCTTCCATTACTTTTTCGTTATACATTTTTCACTTCTCCTTTTATTTCCGCGAACAACGGGGACATTGCCCTGAGTCTCGCCACTATTTCTTTAAGTTTATCTACCGCGTAATCAATCTCTTCAACGGTATTGCGTTTGCCGAACGTGAAACGTATGGACCCGTGCGCGAGAGCCTCGTCCACCCCCATGGCGAGAAGAACGTGCGAAGGCTCCAGCGAACCCGAAGAACACGCCGATCCGGACGAAACGGCTATACCTTCGAGATCGAGAGAGAACAGAATGGACTCTCCCTCTATATATTCGAACGAAATATCCGCGTTGTTCGGAAGCCTTTGCGTGCGGTGACCGTTAAGTTTTACGTAAGGTATTTCGGCAATAACCCTGTCGATAAATCTGTCGCGCAGGGCGGTAACGTATTCGGCGTTGGCTTCAAGCTCTTTTTCCGCCAAGGACAGCGCTTCCGCAAACCCAACGACGGCCGGTACGTTGGTCGTTCCGCCGCGTTTGGTTCTTTCCTGGTGGCCGCCGGTAATTATTCTGCCTATCGGCAGACCGTTGCGTATATACAAAGCGCCTATACCCTTCGGTCCGTAAAATTTATGGGCCGAAAAACTTATCAGATCCACGCCGAGTTCCTTTACGTTTACGGGTATCGCGCCCATTGCCTGAACACAGTCGGAAAAGCACACTATACCGTGTTTTTTTGCGATTTCAGCCACTTCTTTGATAGGTTCGATAGTTCCAACCTCGTTGTTGGCATACATAACGCCTATGAATATCGTATCCGGACGAATGGCTTTTTCAAGTTCGTTGAGATCTACTACGCCGTTTTCGTCAACGCCGAGATAGGTGAATTCATACCCCTGTTTTTCAAGTTCCTGCGCGGTAGTTATCATAGCCGCGTGCTCGATTTTGGAAATAATCATGTGTTTGCCCTTGTTTGCAAAAGCCGCGGCAATTCCGCGAAGGGCCCAGTTATCGGCTTCGGTCCCGCCGGAAGTGAAATAAATCTCGCTCGGCCGGGCGCCTATAAGCGACGCGATCTTATCCCTCGCCGCGTCAACCGCCTTCATCGCCTCTCTGCCGAAAAAGTGCTGGCTGTTGGCGTTGCCGGCGATTTCGGTAAAATACGGCGTCATCTTTTCAAGCACGCGCTTATCGAGCGGCGTGGTGGCGGCGTGATCGAAATAAATTCTGTTCATAACCGTTTACTCCTTTGAGTTGCAGGCGACGGATCTTATCCCTTCGCTTTCGTCAAGCATATTCTGAAGCGTTATTCCGTCGAGAAGATCGTTGATGCCGCGGTAAAGTTTCTGCCACACGGGTTTTGTGGGGCAAACGCAGGAATTATCGCTGGAAATACAGGTTATAAACTCCATTTCCTCTTCGAGGGCGCGAACGATACTGCCTACGGTTATTTCCTTCGGCTCCCTTAAAAGATAGTACCCGCCGTTTACGCCGCGCTCGGCGCTTACAAGACCTTCGCCCGTAAGTATGCGCATTATCTTCTCTATATATTTGTTAGATACGTTTATGCCCCTTTCAAGCGCCGTAGCCGAAACGTGTTCGGGATACTTTTCCGCAAGAATATAGCACGCGCGCAGCCCGTAACGGGACTTTGCGGACAACTTCATTTTGAATTGCACCTCATTTAGTCGCAATTATTATATTGCGTATTTTTCCGTTTGTCAATCATATTTGACAACAATTTTTCTTTTTTTTGAAAATTCGTTAAAAATATTTATAAAACCGACTATCCTGCTGTTTTTTTCAAAAGAAAAAGCGGCCGGAATATCCGACCGCTTAAACAGCGTACGTTTTTACGCAACGAATTCAAGATTCTTTTTTATTCCGGCGTAATCCGCGGTATAGGCGCCGATAAACGCGTGCGCTATACGGGCGTTTTCACCGCCGGCGGAAGCAGAGTTGTGAACGGTAAGAAAATCGGACCAATTCATAAATACCCCGGTACTTAAAGTAACGTTATCGCCGATAGTAGCGTCTTTCAGAGAGGTAAGCCCCTTGAATGCCGCAGCCCTTACGGACACCGTACCGTTTATAACCAGTTTTTCAACGGAAGCGCAGTTTGCGAAAGCTTCTTCCCCGATAAACGTTACCGACGCGGGAACGGTCAAAGCCTTGTCGGCTTCTTTATAGCAAAGCCGCGAACAATTAGCGAAAGCGCCTTTGCCTATGGTTTCAAGCGAGGCAAGCTCGGCAAAATTGACGGAAACGAGTTTACTGCAGCCGTTGAAAGCGCCTTCGTCTATTTCCGTAACGGTTGAGGGAAGGGATACTTCCCTGAGCCCCGTGCAGCCGTAAAACGCGTAGGCGGGAATAACGTTTCCCACGGGTATATCCGCAACGGAATCTATTGTGGTAACGCCGTAAAACGCGTATTCGCCTATTTCGGAACCGATCTTTACGGTTTTAAGATTTTCCGGAATATAATAGGTTGCCGAACCGGAAAGGTTATAACTTTGCGTTACGGATACGCCGCCTGTATAAGAGGCGGTGCCGAAAACGTAACCGAAGTTTTTAGCGCCGTTTACCGCGCCTTCCTTCGCGCCCGCGAAGGGAAGTTCGATTTCGGTGAGCCCCGAGCATGCGTTGAACGCGCCGGAGCCGATAGCTTTAACGTTATCGCCTACCTTTATCGTTTCGAGTTCGGTGTGGTTAAAGAACGCATCGTCGGATATAGCGCGGATGTACACGGTTTTCGCGTTGGAAGCGCCGTTCGACAAGTCGATAACCCCATTATCGTCCATAGCGGCGAGATTTTCCGTGGTGAGATTGAGTTTGGATTCGCTCACCGCCACTTTGACAGCCGTGGGAACCGTGAACGATTTCATCTGCTCGAATCTCTCTTTTTCCTCAGCGTAACTCTCGGTGCCTTTTCTCTTGCCGTTATACAGATCGGTATAATAGTTCGGGTCTGCCTCGGCATTGGAAACGATTGCGGCGTCGGCCTCGGAGAAAGAATATCCGCTTACGGTGTAATATTCCGTTTCGTCGCCGAGAACTTCTTCCTTAACGGCGGCGCCTGAGCTGCCTGCCGCAACAAGCGTGATCGTCATTCTCGTGACGGAGTCGTTACTGCCGCCGACGCCGTTATTGCACGCGGCGAGCGATAATGCCGCAGCTAAAACGAGAAGCGCCGACAACAGAAATACAATGGTTTTTTTCATCTTGTACTCCTCGGAAACGGCTCTTTACCATAAACGAAAAGGGCACGATTTCCGCTCTAATTATAAAGTCATAATAAATATTAGCATTTTCAAGGCGGTTTGTCAATGAATTTACCTACGAAAAAACATAAAAAAGACTAAACGGAAAAAACTTAGGCGGAAAAAATTTAACGGCAACGGTTTGCGCACGAAGAACAGTTTCCGCCGCAACCGCCCGAAATTTTACCCGTGGCAGTGTATATCTTGCCCGAATAGCTGCGCTCCGCCACCTCCCCGCATACGGGACAGGTAACCGCCTCCGACGGCGATTTGACGAGTTCTTCGAACGAAGTTCCGCATTTAGGGCATTTGTAATCGTATACGGGCATAATATCCACCTCCGGAATATTTTAACAGGGTGCCGCCCGTTTTGCAAGCGTTTTACTCCCGCTTTTTCAGATTATCGCCCTGCCCGTAAGCCACGAGCGTATATAACTTTCAACGTCGAAGCCGCCGCGGACGAAAGACGAAATGAGTTCGTCGGTACCGGCCACGCCGAATTCGTTTTCGGAATAAAAGGTTTTAAGACCGGCGAAAAACTTTTTATCGCCGATGCTCTCGCGCAGTCCGTCGAACATCAGGGCGGACCTGACGTAGCAGATCTCAACGTATTCCGGCTCTCCGTTAAATTCTGCCAGATTTCTTTCCATAATGGCGTTCACGGTGCCCGTGATTTGCTCAAAAACCCCGTAAAACGCGCGAAATTCGCTTGTTTTTTCCTTAACGATGCCCTCTCTGGTAAGCCCGTAAGCGGGATAATTTTCATAGAAGAGCAAAGTTGAATACTCCGCGAGTCCCTCGTCCAGATAAGCCGTTTCCGCCTGGTTATTGCCCACGGCGGCGTACCACCACTGATGCGCGGTTTCATGCACTGCGGCGGCTACGGCTTCTTCCTTTTCCAAAAACGACGAAACGTATACGAGAGAAGGATATTCCATGCCGCCCTGAATAAATTCGGTTACGGCTACGGAAAACGTTTCGTAAGGATATTTGCCGAAAAGTTCCGAGAAAAGTTCCAGCGCCTTTGCCGCCGCGGTTAATATTTCCGATGAAAACGCGCAATTTACGTGATAAAGGCTTATTTCAACGCCGCATGCGGAAGTTTTTTCAACGCAAAAATCAGGGCAGAGCACCGCCGCGAAATCGCGCGCGCCGTAAAGTTCGTAATAATAAACGGTGGTATTTTCCCCTATTTCGGTGGAAACGCACCTGCCGCTTGAAGCCACGGTGTAACTGCCCGGCACTTCGAACGACACCTTGTAATCGGCAGTTTCGGAAAAGAACGGATCGCCGAGCGGATAATACGTGCATTCGTAAAAACCGCCCTCGTAACGGGCGCAGAGTACGGGAAACCAATTTCCGAGATTTACGGGCCCGCCCGTTACCCCCATTCTCAACCTGCAATCCGGAACGGTAACGGTAAAAACTATTTCAACCTTTGCTCTTTCAGAAGGGAAAACCCCCTTTTTCAAACGTAAAACGAGAATATTAAGGTCATCCCCAACGATTTCCCAATCCGATTCCTCACCGGATTCACTGCACGATTCTATCACGATTCCGCCGTAATTCAACCCGTTGGGATACGCGCGGGCAAAATCCGCGGGCGAACACGGAAAATGTTCCGCCCCTTCCCTGTACGCGTTGGCAAACAGGTTGAAACAAAGATATTTTATTTCCGTTTCGGTATCGTTGAAGTAATCCACTTCCATCGAAGCGGTAACGGTGTTTTCGCCGTTGAAAGCGGCGCGGATAACGTACAGGGTGCGGCTTTGTTTTTTACCGGCGCAACCGCACAAAGGAAAAAGCGCGAAACCGGAAATTAAAAAGAACAGGGCGATAAATTTTTTCATATTATAAGTTATGCGGAATGTGCGCGGAATATGAAAAAACCATAAAACCCCCTAAAACGCGCAAAATCCGCAAAAAAACGACGGCAACGTTCAAATGCGGATCTTTTTTTGAGATAACGGACAAAAAATTTTTTTACGTTATCCGTTTTTTTTCGACAACGCCTTGACAAATACGTTGAAAAAGAATAAACTTGAAGTTGGAACAAATATTATATAAATATTTGTTCTTAAAGAAGGAGGTATTTTATGAAGTTGAAACGATTACTGTTTGTTCTCGCTCTGGCGGGAATAATAGCGCTTTCTCTTATGGGCTTCGGCGCCTGTAAGAAAAATACGCCTACCGATTCAGAAAGCGGCCCCGGCGAAATTACCGTGTGGAATATCGATACGGTTTACGCTTATGCCGCGGAACTCGGCTACGAAGGTTCTTACGAAGACTTCCTTGCCACCATTCAGGGTAAAGACGGTATAGGCATAACTGCCATTACCCTTACCAACAACCACCTTATAGTTACCCTTACCAACGGTACGCAGATTGACGCCGGTGAAATCAACATTCAAGGCGCGCAAGGCCCGAAGGGCGAGCAGGGTGAACAAGGCGAACAGGGTGAACAAGGCCCCGCCGGCCCGCAAGGCGAACAAGGTGAACAGGGTGAACAAGGCCCCGCCGGTCCTCAAGGTCCGCAAGGTCCTCAGGGTCCTCAAGGTCCTCAAGGTGAACAGGGCGAGCAAGGTGAACAAGGCCCCGCCGGTTCTCAAGGTCCTCAAGGTCCTCAGGGCGAACAGGGCGAGCAAGGTGAACAAGGCCCTGCCGGTCCTCAAGGTCCGCAAGGCGAACAGGGTCCGAAAGGCGACGACGGAAAAGAGATAGTGGATATAACTATCGAATATTATACCGACACCGAAACCACGGGCGGATATTCCGGCGAGCCGACCATAATCGTAACCACCGAATATCTGGTATTCACGTTCTATTTCAGCGACGGAACTACGAAAGTGGTAGCCGTACCCGTTTCTACCACGGAGGAATATACTCAACCCGAACGCAAATTACTATACGTTTATTCGGGCGGCTTTACCGTTGAAGTAGGCACCTATCCGAAGTTATATTTCTACGCCGTGTACAGCGACGGTTACGCTACCATAGAAGAAAAAGTATTGGTTACCCCGGAAATGCTGGATAACGCCGGCGGATACGTCGATTTCGACGAACCCGGCACTTATTATCTGTACATAGAATACGAAGGTTGCGAAGTCGAAATAGAAGTAGAAGTCGTTGCGGTAAAAGAACTATGGAGAACGATAACCGTTCAGGATCAGGATCCTTCGGATAACGTGAACTATTTCCTTTTCGGCGGCAATTACGGACATCAGGTAGAACTCTATGACGACGGCACTCTGTGGGTAGTAGACACGGATATGACCTGCGAATACGAGTATCTGCCGGTTGAAGACTACGCCTTCGATTTGCTCCGCGTTTATATCGAAGGTTATGAAACCGAATTTTCTCTCGATTTTACCGTAACGCAGCTCAACGGAGAGTATATCGCCAAAACCGCTACGGCGCTTGAGGTTTTCGCTTATGCAGCCGATTATTATTTCGATTATACCGATGATCCGCAACAGGGAGTTTTATGGATCAAACTCTATGAAAACGGTTACGTAATGGTTTGCTTCGCCGTGAACGGTTGGGCTGACAGTTGGGCAAAACTCACTCTTCAGACTTACTATTATATAGATGCCGAAGCCGAAACGGGTTACGTTTATCTGCCCTTTGTTGACGGTAAGTACTTCTTCCCCTACGGCGAAAGCGAGTGGCTGAGATATGAAAACGCTTCGTTCGGAGCCGTTATACAACTGAACGAGGGCACCAACCTGGCCAAATTAGGCGACGTCATAAGCGGGCAAGACGTATATTCTGATATCGTTTACTACACACGCGAAGGCGACGTCGTTACTTTGTATTACGAAGGAACCTTGAGCATTTTGGTAAACGACGAGGACGGAACGTTTACTTTTTACGACGGTTTCGAAACGGACGAGGAACTTTACGGCATATACACGATGACCGACGACGAGATCACCTTCGTTCTGGCTCTTTACGAAACCGTTGCGAGATTAGGTATACAAGTCGACAACGAAACGATTTACTTAGCGACGGGTGCTTACCGCCGCGTAGGCGATGAAGTTACGTTTATCGTGGACGGCGAGCCTAACCCCGTTAAATACTACGTTGACGACGACACCTGGACTTTTACTTACGATAACGAAATTATAATCTATCAACAGTATTATAATTATGAAGAGTATCTGCCCGAACTCTTATATCTTTACGGAGACGGAACTTTCACTTTGTACGTATACGTAGATAACACCTGGGAGGAAGTTCTCAGCGGTACCTACGATTATTCTTACAACAACGCCGTTTACCTTTATTCCGACAACGAGTATAGAGTGATTTACATCGACTACGATAACGGTACTTTCAGTTATAACTGGTTGCCGACAGGCGAACTTATCGGCACTTATCAGTCCGCAGAAGGTTACGGAATGTCGTCAGGAGACGGGGAAATTCCCGTTTATCTTGATCTTTACGACGATGACACTTTCTTGTTATATATGTTTATCGAAACGGGAGACGGCTCAACGGAACAAATGACCATGTACGGCGGCGACTATTGGTACGAAGATACCGACATTATAGTTTTAACTTCTCCCCAGGCAACTACGTTGACCGTTCAACTTTACGACACGAACAACACTTTCGAGATAATCGGCACCGGTGCAGAAGAAACGGAATACTGGTGCGATACCGATGATAACGAATATATAATATTATACGAGAACGGAAGTTTTGAATGCATCTATGACGATGGCGAAACGTATTATTGGTACCTGGGCGAATATTACGGAGTGTCGGATACCGAAGACGTTTATTTCCTTATCGCTTACGAAACCAACGACCCCGAGACGATAACTGACAACGGTTTCCCGCTCGGATTTATCCGCACTTATTTTGACGGCGGTTATTGGTACGAATGGATCGATGAACCCGAAAATCCTTTCTTCGGGACGGAATACTGGTGCGAAGGTGAAGAAACGGAATATCTTATACTCTACTATGCGGACGGCACTTTCGAATACGGTTATATAGAATGGTTTGAAAGCGAAGATGAACCGGATACGTGGGATGCGGAACGCTTTCCGATTTTCTTCGGCGAATACTTCGAAATAGACGCTCCGGATGACAACGTTTACATGCTCGTTGCTTACGAATCCGTCTATCCCGAAGATGATCCGATATCTGCCGACGGCATGCCGCTCGGAGCTGTCCGCACTTATATGGATGGCGGCTGGTTCTTCGAATGGTATGATTATTATGATTTCGAACCGCAAATATACTATCTCGAAGAAGATGATTCCAAAGCCATATACGTATATCCCGATCGCATCGAAAGTTACACGGACGGCGAATTAATCGGCATCTATTATCCGGATGAATATATCGCTTACGATAACGAAATCTACATTCTTTCGGAAGATGCATATTCAACTTTATTCCTTAACGAAGACGACGGAACTTTCACCATATTTAACGTTATAACTTACGGCGAATACGTGGGAACGTTTGAGTTATACAATGAGGAAGACGGCTTCTATGACTGCACTTACGTTATTGAAATTTGCTTTGTCAATGAACTGTATGTTTACGATCCCGAGGACAGCGACGGCTACGCCTACGAATGCCCGTACAACTTTTATGACCAGGATTCGCTTACCGTTTTCACCCTTGAAGTACAGGTATGGAACAATACTTATCTGATAGAGTTCGACACCGTAACCGACACTTACACGGTTTTGGGTATGCTTCGCGAATAACTTATCTATTGAGGGTTAACCAATCTGCAATTAAGCATAAAAACGAGCCGTTAAAGGCTTAAAAACCTCCCGCAGGGAAAATTCCTGCGGGAGGTTTTTCGTGCGGCCAAACGCCCGTAAAGGCGTTTTATTCTGCGCTTTATCTATGCCTTATATTTAAGATAAGTGCCCTTTTTCACGCGTTAAACGCACAATCCGCGCCGCGGCGAACATAATAGCGGGCATAAACTTTTCGCTCGTTTCGCCGCCTTTTTACACCGTTAAACGGCAAAGAAAATACCTATACGGAAAATGCACGCGGCGAAAGAGTTTTCTCTTCCGCCGCGCACATTAAGAAAAATTTTTATGAAAAAACTTGCGTGTGAGCCTGATTATTTATTGTTATCCGATACTATACGGCTTATATTTTGCGTTAATACGATTTATTCCGTTTTATTCCGCTTTCGCTTTATTCGGCCGCGCCGTCGGTTTCAACGGCTTCGCCCTCGGTAACTTCAACTTCGCCCTCTTCGCCTTCGGGCAGTTCCTCTTCTTCCTCGTGCGGGGTAAGCGCAACGGTGGCTATTTTGCCTTCGCCAACCTTCATAATGCGAACGCCCTGCGTGGTTCTGCCTATCTTGGATATTTCTTCGGAACGTATGCGGATTATCACGCCGTTATCGGCTATGAGCATAACGTCGTCCTCGGGGGTGATGAGTTTAAGGTTTACGAGGTTGCCCGTCTTTTCGTTGAAGATGCCGGCCTTAACGCCTTTTCCCCCGCGGGATTGCAGGCGGTAATCGTCAACATCGCTGCGCTTTCCGTAGCCGTTTGAAGAAACGGTTATTATTTCGCACCCGGGGCGGATAACGGCAAGATCCACAAGCCTGTCGTTCTTGTTAAGCATTATCGCGCGGACGCCCTGCGTGCCGCGGCCGGTGGGGCGCACGTCGGTTTCGGAGAACCTTACGCACTTACCCTCTTCGGAAGCCACGATAAGTTCGTCGTTCCCGCAAGTGAACTGAACGCCCATAAGTTCGTCGCCCTCTACTATATTTATCGCGATTTTGCCCGTTTTGCGTATGTTGGCGAATTCTTCAAGCGCAGTCTTTTTGATAAGGCCGTTTTTGGTTGCAAGGGCTATATAGCCTTCCGTTCCCTCTTTAAGCGGGATCATTGCGGCCACCCTTTCGCCGTCGTCTATCTGAATTAAGTTTATGGCCGCCCTGCCGCGCGCCGTTCTCTGTGCTTCGGGAATGTAATAGCCTTTAAGGCTGTAAACCTTGCCGAAGTTGGTGAAGAACAGAACGTCGTCGTGAGTGGAGCAAACGAACATATTTTCAACGAAATCTTCTTCCTTGGGCCTGTGCGCGGTAACGCCCCTTCCGCCGCGGTGCTGCGCCCTGTATTCGCTTACGGGCATACGTTTTACGTAGCCGGCGTGCGTCATGCTTATAACCACGTCTTCCCGCTCGATAAGGTCGGCGTCTTCTATGCCGTAGGGATCGGTGGAAATTTCCGTTTTTCTCGGAACGGCGTATTTCGCCTTTACTTCTAAAAGGTCGGTTTTAACTATGTCGGTTATCCTTGAAGGAGTTGCGAGAATATCTTTGAAATCGGCTATCATACGGTCAAGTTCGGCAAGTTCTTCGTTCAGCTTTTCAACTTCCATGGAAGTGAGCCTTTGCAGGCGCATTTCCAGAATGGCGTTGGCCTGCTTATCGTCCAGCACGAAGGCGCTCATAAGGTTTGCCGCCGCCGCGTTTTTATCGGCGGATTTTTTGATTATTTCAATAACCTCGTCAACGTGGGCAAGGGCTATAACAAGGCCCTTTATGATATGTTCGCGCTCTTCGGTTTTGGCAAGGTCGTAACGCGTTCTTCTGGTAATAACGTCTTCCTGATGTTTGATATACTCGGCTATTATCTCTTTCAGGTTGAGAATCTTAGGCTCTCCGTCAACGAGGGCGAGCATTATCATACCGTCGGACACCTGCAAATTGGTGTGCTTGAACAGAGAGTTCAATACCACCTGCGCGTTGGCGTCCTTCTTCACGTCGATAACGATGCGCATACCGTGGCGGTCGGATTCGTCGTTTATATCCGAAATACCTTCAAGCTTTTTATCCTTAACGTAATCGGCTATCGTTTCTATTAGTTTGGCTTTGTTTACCTGATAGGGAAGTTCGGTTACCACAATGCGGTTTCTGGTGCCGTTGTTAAACTCTTCTATCTCCGTTTTGGCGCGCAGTATAATGCTGCCGCGCCCCGTTCTGTACGCCTGTTTTACGCCGCTTCTGCCCATTATAAGGGCGCCCGTGGGGAAATCCGGCGCGGTGATATAGGTTATAAGTTCGTCGATATCAATATCGGGGTTGTCTATCTGGGCGATGACGCCGTCGATAACTTCGCCGAGATTGTGCGGCGGGATATTGGTTGCCATGCCTACGGCGATCCCGTCCGCCCCGTTCACGAGAAGGTTCGGGAAACGCGCGGGAAGCACGGTGGGCTGCATCCTCGTATCGTCGAAATTCGGGTAGAAATCCACCGTTTCCTTGTCGATATCGCGCAGCATTTCCGAAGCGAGCTTGCTCATCTTCGCTTCGGTGTAACGGTAAGCGGCCGGCGGATCACCGTCAACCGAGCCGAAGTTTCCGTGCCCGTCCACAAGGGGGCAGTTTATGGAAAAATCCTGCGCGAGACGAACGAGCGCGTCGTACACGGAACTGTCACCGTGGGGGTGGAATTTACCGAGCACGTCGCCCACTATGGTGGCGCATTTTTTATAGGCTTTATCGTTGGTTAAGCCTATATCGTGCATGGAGTAAAGAATACGGCGGTGAACGGGTTTCAAACCGTCGCGCACGTCGGGTATGGCCCTTGAAACGTTTACCGCCATAGCGTAGGCGATAAACGACTTTTTCATTTCGTTTTCAACTTCTATATCAACTATATTCGTTTTGGCCAGCACCTCTTTGAACTCGGCGCCGAGAGCGGAATTATTTTCTTTTTTAGCCATAAGAACTCCTTTATATGCTTATTATACGTCGAGATCGGCAACGAGTTTGGCGTTGCGTTCTATGAATTGGCGGCGAACGTCCGGCTGGTCGCCCATAAGCTCGGAAAACAACCTTTCGGCCTCGGCCGCGTCCGACATGGAAACTTTAAGCAGCGTTCTCGTTTCGGGGTTCATGGTGGTTTCCCAAAGTTGTTCGGGATTCATCTCTCCAAGGC
>JAGCZN010000110.1 GCA_017959995.1 Clostridia bacterium | reverse complement strand
GTATCGGCAACGTATTCGGCAAACGGACATAAACTCGGCACTTACGGTGTTATCGGACCGTCGAGAATGGATTACCAAAAAGTGGTGGCCGTTCTTGAAAACGTAGGTAAAATATTGGAAAATATATTATCAAATAAGTAACGGAGTGATAACTGTGGCAAAGAAAGACAATAAAACGGAAAAGCAAACGACGGAAGCGGCGGAAAACGTTTCCGAGAAAAACGAGCTTTATACCGTTGAAGAATTGATGAAAAAACTTGAAATTTCCGAAGAAGAAAAGCAATCGACGCTGAAAACCGTTGAGGAACTTACGGCGCAAGCCGCAGATTTCAAGGATAAATGGTACAGAACGGCGGCGGAATTCGATAATTTCCGCAAACGCAACGCCGAAACGCGCAGGGTTGCGCTTGAAGAAGGCAAAACGGAAACAATCAAAAAAATACTGTTTGTAGGCGATAACGTCGAACGCGCGCTCGGCTTTGAAATAGACGAAAAAACAAGAGATGGGCTTGCTATGCTTCTCCGTCAGTTCAACGAGGTAATGGCAAATCTCGGCCTCGAACAGATCGATCCCGTAGGGGAAAAGTTCGATCCCAATCTTGCCGAAGCCATCTTCACTAAAGACGCCGAAAACGGACAGGAGAGCGGCACGGTTGACAGCGTATTCTTAAAAGGTTACAAAATGGGCGATAAAATAATAAGATACGCCCAGGTAGTAGTTATAAAATAAGTAAATTTTTCTTAAAGGAGCAGACATATTATGAGCAAAATTATAGGTATTGATTTAGGTACGACTAATTCCTGCGTAGCCGTTATGGAAGGCGGCGAGCCGGTAGTTATCACAAACGCGGAAGGTTCCAGAACCACTCCTTCCGTAGTGGCTTTTCAGAAAGACGGAGAAAGACTCGTAGGTCAGGTGGCTAAACGCCAAGCCGTGGCAAATGCGGACAGAACCGTTATTTCCATTAAAAGACACATGGGTTCCGATTATAAAGTGTCCGTTGACGACAAGAAATATTCCCCGCAGGAAATTTCGGCAATGATTCTCGGCAAACTCAAAAAGGACGCGGAAGCATATCTCGGCGAACCCGTTAAAGACGCGGTTATAACCTGTCCCGCATATTTTACCGACGCTCAGCGCCAGGCCACCAAGGACGCGGGCAAAATAGCCGGACTTAACGTTCTGCGCGTTATAAACGAACCTACGGCGGCGGCTTTGAGTTACGGCCTGGATAAGGAAACCGCAAATCATAAAGTAATGATCTACGACCTCGGCGGCGGAACGTTCGACGTTTCCATCCTCGATATAGGCGACGGCGTGTTCGAAGTTCTTGCAACGAACGGCAACAATATGCTCGGCGGCGACGATTTCGATAAGAGGATAATAGATTACCTCGTTTCCGAATTCAAAGCGAAAGAAGGCGTCGATCTTTCCACCGATAAAATGGCTATGCAAAGGCTGAAAGAGGCCGCGGAAAAGGCGAAGATCGAACTTTCAAGCATGAGCAATACAAACGTAAATCTTCCGTTCATTACGGCAAACCAAACGGGACCCAAACACCTTGATATAAATATAACCAAGCAGAAATTCGACGCGTTGACCGCCGACCTTGTAGAAGCCACGGTTACTCCTATGAAACTTGCAATGAAGGACGCCGGACTTTCGTTCAACGATATAGAAAAAGTTATACTCGTCGGCGGATCCACAAGAATACCCGCGGTAGTAGATAAAGTGCGCGCAATAAGCGGTAAAGAGCCTTTCAAAGGCATAAACCCCGACGAATGCGTTGCCATCGGCGCGGCAATTCAGGGCGGCGTATTGAGCGGCGAAGTGAAGGACGTATTGCTTCTTGACGTAACGCCTCTGTCGCTCGGCATCGAAACACTCGGCGGAGTTTTTACGAAACTCATTGAAAGAAATACCACCATTCCAGCCAAGAAATCGCAGGTATTTTCTACGGCAGCGGACAATCAGACCGAAGTTACCATTCACGTTCTGCAGGGCGAAAGACAGTTCGCGAAAGACAATAAAACGCTTGGCCAAGTCAATCTCGGCGGAATAGCGCCCGCTCCGCGCGGCATTCCGCAGATAGAAGTTACGTTCGATATAGACGCGAACGGAATAGTTCACGTTACAGCAAAAGATCTTGCTACGCAAAAATCCACGGATATAACCATTACTTCTTCAACGAATCTCTCCGAAGCCGATATC